>DASRVZ010000089.1:0-2500 GCA_035654835.1 Dermatophilaceae bacterium
CCTTGCATGGCACGTTCGATGAGCACCTCGACTACGCCGTGAGCTACGCCGCAATGTTGAGTTGTGCCGCCTTCGCGCTCTTCTCGATCACCAGAAAATCGAGATCACGGGTAGGTCGTAGTTCAGCGCGTAGGTCGGCCAAGACCTGGGGGGGACATCCGATACCCGTCCCCATACCTCGGTTGGCCTGCGAACCCGTCGATAATTACAACGCGGTAGGGCTCGCCCTTGCCGACAATCTGGACGAACATGCGCCCGTAGTGTTCGAGGATGCCATGCTTCAGAACTGCAGGCAGTTCCCGCCGGTCGTAGAAGGTGTCATCTGACCCCGACATGTCCCCTCCCGAGGTGCCGCCCTGTACTGAGCTGGGGGGTCCACTGTAAGGGGCGGGTGTGACAGAGCGGCCGAGGCTGGGATGGTCCTTTGAGGCGGCGCTACGCCGCCCGCATGGGGGAGTGCAAGTGAGTTAGGCTGGCAACCGGACCCTGGCTCACGGCTGGCTCGGAGCACGAGAACGGGTGGGGTGATGGCCATCGACGTTTGGCAACAGGGGTGCTGGAACCTGCTTGGAATGAACGTTCCAGCAACGTCCTCGGCAACCAAGGTTCCCTAGCCGGCCACGACCGACTCGGGCTGGCCTCTGGATCCGGCCGTTGCCACCCGCCCTGCCGACTGGCTGAGGAGTGCAGGCGATCGGCGTGGAGTGACCAGCGCCCCGGGTTATCTGGACATGCCTGCCGGCCTTGGCCCACGCGCGAGCGATAGCGCCACCGCCGACAACGACGCGGCCACATCTTGCAACCGTTCCGGCCAAACGTCTGCCGGCCGGTATCACGGATATCGTGAGCCTCGCCCCGCTGCCTCGGAGCCTGGTTCGCCACGGCATGCCGGATGCCCGGCGATGGCCCGTCGGAGAGGACCGCCTACCGGCTCAATGGCCGCAGCTGGCGACCACGTGGAAGCACTTGACCTGATCGGAAGCTAGCGTGCCGTCCTTCGTGCCACAGACCCTCCGACACAGGGACTTCAGGCTCTACCTCACCGGTGTCGCGCTGACCCAGATCGGCACGAACGGGACGTTCGCCGCGATGCTGTACCACGTCTATGCCATCACCGGGTCGACGGTCCAGGTCGGACTTGTGGGTGCGGGACGCGGCGTGGCGACGTTGATCCTGTCCCCGCTCGGGGGCCACTACGCGGACCGGGTCGATCGCAAGAAGCTGCTGCAGATGAGCCAGGGCTTCTCGATGGTCGTGAGCCTTGCCCTCGCCGCCGTGACCTACAGCGGTGACGTGCAGACCTGGCACATCATCTTGGCGTCGCTGCTCACCAGCGCAGGTGCCGCCTTCGACGGTCCCGCACGGAAAGCCATCATCCCGGCCATGGTGCCGCGCGGGGAGCTCGTGCAGGCCGTGGCGTTGGTCAATCCCACCAACCAGGTGGGGATGCTGATCGGCCCGGGACTCAGCGGACTGTTGATCGCGGTCGGCGGTCCCGGCCTCATGTACCTGCTGGACGGCGTGACCTACGTCGGCCTTATCGCCATCCTCGCCATCCTGACCGTTCCGAGCATGGAGGTTCGGGAAGGCGAGCCCCTGAAGCTGTGGGCCAGTCTCCGGGAAGGCGTCACCTACGTGCGGGAACGCCCGGTGATCTATCACCTCATGGGGCTCGATCTGTCCCAGACCCTCTTCGCCGCCTACCGCGTGGTGCTGCCAGCGCTCGCCGTCGACGTCCTGCAGGTAGGCCCGACCGGCTACGGCGCCCTCTCCGCAGCGGTCCCCGCGGGCGCCCTGATCGGGGGGGTGATCGTGTACCGCCTCGCCAGCTCACCGGTGCAGGAAGGGCACACGGTGCTGGTGACGACGGCCATGTACGGAGTGGCGGCCATCACCCTCGCCCAGACCGGCTCCTTCTTGATCGCCATGGGATCCGCGGTCGCCCTGGGCCTGTTCGACGCGATCGGCGCGACCATTCGCCACGCTGCTGTCCTGATCGAGACCCCGGATCACCTCCGCGGGCGGGTGAACGCCCTTTACAGCATGGCGGCTCGCGGTGGGCCGGCGTTCGGCGAGTTGAACGTCGGCTGGCTTTCCGGGTTCCTCGGCGCGGTGATGGCGCTGACGGCCGGGGGGTTCGTCCCCATCATCTACGCCGGTGTGATCGCGATGTCGTCGCGCCGACTCCGCGAGTACCGGGTGACCGAACCAGTGGGGTGACAGCCAGCTGGTGGTGGCCGACGCCAGTCCAGGGAGCGTTGGCCACGTGGTGGGCTCGTCGGCGGCCTGATCCGGTGCTCACAATTCCCTTTGGGCTGCGCCGGGCCGGATTCACCCGTCGAAGGAAACCGCCTTCTCCGGAGTCCAGACCTCCTGACACACCCTGATATTGAGTGCAGGGTTCATCGGTGTTTGACGGTGTAGACGAGGGTGAGGTTGGTGCCGGGGTAGGTCGTGCGGGTAGCGGTGAGGTCGGCGCACAGGCCGGCGAGGGCTCGGG
>DASRVZ010000090.1:0-2988 GCA_035654835.1 Dermatophilaceae bacterium
GTTCAGCAGAGCCAGCTCTGCGGCGGTGTCGTAGCGGTGGTAGCCGACCACGGTCCGCACGACGGCCCAGTTCTTCTGCTCCACGTGGGCACCGTCGTTGCTGTTGCCGGGCCGTGAGCGGGTGAAGGTGATCTGGCGCCGGTGGGTCCAGTCGAGCAGGTGATGGTTGATGAACTCGCTCCCGTTGTCCGAATCGACCCCGATGACCGGGAACGGCATGATCGAGGCGATCTCCTCGAGGGCCTCGATCACCCAGCGGCGGGCCTTGTTGGGCACGCTGCGGTTCTCGGTCCACCCGGTGGCGATGTCGGTGACCGTGAGGGTGTAGCAGTGATCACCGACCGCGTTGCCGCCCTCGTGACCGACCAGGTCGATCTCGACGAACCCGGGGACCGCGTCGTCCCACTGAGCCCACGTCCGGATCGGGATCTGGTCCTTGAGCAGCGACCCGGGCTTGGTGTGCGAGCGGCCCTTGAGCGCCAGCTTCGCCCGGTCCGCGGCCAGCCGGCGGTCCATGGTCGCGGCCGACATCGCGATCAACGCGGCGGCCACCTCGTCGGTGACGTCCAACTCCTCGAACCGACGCAGCGTAGGCACCAGCTCACCCATCACCGGTGCCAACCGTTTCCCGGTCGGTGCGCCGAGCACCGCCCAGCAGAACCTCAGCGCAGCAACGGTGTTGACGTCGTAGGTCGGGATGCGGGCCTTGCGCGCCGGCTTCACGATCTTGGGTTTCAACGCCGCCGCCAGTGCCTTTCGGGCGTGGCTGCGGTGCCACTTCGTTGTCGCGCACAGCTCGTCGAGGATCACGCCCTTGGCCGCCTTGTCCGCACGCTTGTACCGCGTCGCGATCGTCTTGGTCACTGCCCGCCGTTGGCTCATCGTCAGTCCCATGATCGGGGCCTACCGGTCATCCCAGGCAGGGTCCGGTAGGCGCGCCCACCGCGCGCATTCCTAGTCCGAAAATAGATGGTGATTGGGCAGGCGTCAGCTCCCGGCGGAGCCGGGAAATGTTGGTAAATCGGGTCAGGCGGCGGGTTCGAGGGTGACGCGGTAGCCGAGGGCTTCGAGCTGGCGGACGTGGTTGCGTTTCTTGGTCGTGGTGTCGACGTGGCGGTCGTAGTAGTCGGCGCCGAGGTCTTCGAAGCGGGTCTCGGGATCGGACAGGACGTGCCAGATCACCACGAGCAGTGAGCGTCCGACCGCGACGATGGCCTTCTTCTTTCCCCGTCTTCGGGCGATGCGTCGGTAGCGGGCGCCGAGGAAGGTGTCGGTACGTGAGGTCGCGACGGCTGCTTCGCCCAGGACGCGGGCCAGGTAGCGGTTGCCGTGACCGGTCGAGCCGTTGCCCTTGTTCCTGCCGGCCGAGGACTTGATCCCGGGCGCGAACTTGGCCCACGACGCCAAGTGTCCCGGGGTCGGGAAGCGGGTCATGTCCAGGCCGATCTCGGCGATGATGATCGCGGCCGCGACCGGCCCGATCCCGGGGATCTCATCGAGGCGGGCAGCCGCGTCACCGAAAGGGGCCAGGTATGCCTCGATCTCGGTATCGAGGGCGTCGATGTCGGCATCGATCGCATCGATACGTCCGAGCATCCGGGCCAGCAGGAACCGGTGGTGGTCATCGAAGAAGCCGGTGAAGGCTTCCTCGAGTGCGGGGATCTTGGCCCGCATCCGTGCCCGCGCCATCTCGGCCAGCACCTTCGGGTCACGCTCCCCGGCGATCATCGCAGCCATCATCGCGCGACCCGAGACACCGAAGATGTCCGATGCCACGACCGAGAGCTTGATACAGGCATCCTCGAGGAGCTTCTCGACCCGGTTCTTCTCCGCACCCCGCGCCCCGATCAGATCGATCCGGTAACGCGTCAGATCCCGTAGCCGGCGGATCTCGTGGGGTGGCACGAAGCTGGGTCGCAGCATCTGTCGTTCAGCGACCTTGCACAACCACACCGAGTCCAACACATCAGTCTTCGGCCGCCCCGGTAGATGCTTGACGTCACGGGCGTTGACCAGCCACGGCTGGAGCCCATGGGCCTCGAACAAGTAGAACGGCGGACGCCAGTAATCACTGGTCGCCTCCATCACGACCCGCTCGACCCCCAGATCGACGAGCCGGTTGGCCAACTCGGTCAACGACCGGGTCATCGTCGTATGCGTCGTGACCTCCTGCACTCGACGCTTCGTGCCGGGCGCGGCCGGCAACCTCACGCAACACACGACCTCGGCCTTGCCGATATCCAAGGCCGCGACCCGCTCGATGATCTGCTCATCATCTTGCGATTCGGCGAACATCCACCCCATCTCCTTCCACACGATCGACACCATCAACGGTGTGACCGCCCGGGAGGAGCCGCCAGGGCAACAAGCGAATCTAGTCCTCGTGCTCGACAACGATCATCGGCAACAATGAAGGGCCCACCACGCGACTCCCACCGTCCGGCTAGACGACGGCCTCAAAGGACCATAGGAACAACGACGTCACCCGGACAGTCACGCGACCATTTTCAGCCCGGAACGGGCGCCCTGCAAGGGCACTTTGGCTAGATGAGTCAACGAACCCCTCTACGCGCGCACTTTTGATGAGTCAACGCGCGTTGTTGACCCTGAGGGCACCGTCGACTATATTGGCGCAAACGATTGCAGAGGCGAAGCGTGAACGGGAGACACGGTCTGATTTCGGAAAGGCACGACCCATGCAACATCGCCGGTTGCTGCAGGCCTATGCCACCTGGCAGGTGTTGCGCCGCCTACGCCGGCGGGCCCCGCTGCTGATCATCGCCGGCAAGCAGGACCCGCTGGTGGGTTGGGAGAACGCCCAGTTGCTGCGCGACGCCGCCTCCGGACCCACGGAGCTGCACGTCTTCGAGGAGGGCAACCACTCCTGCCAGAACATCCCCCACAAGGTGATGCCGTTGCAGTTCATCTTCCTCAGCAAGCACCTGCACGAAGGGACCGTCTGATGTCCGACGACGCCACGTACTACCC
>DASRVZ010000091.1:0-3258 GCA_035654835.1 Dermatophilaceae bacterium
ATCAAACGACACCAGCCACGCAAGGCGCCGCCGCGGCCGCCCGGAGCGACCGGGCACCCGCCCAGCATCGACCGCCCCCGCGCTACCCGCCCCTGGCGACGCCATGACCAGCACAACTCCGGTTAAGTGGAGAGCCCTAACGGGGATAAACGTGGAGGTGGTCGCACCAGCCGTTACGGCTCGCTGGTCAGGGATCACACCAAGACGGACAAGGCAAAGCGTCGCGAAGATGACCACGGCCGGGTGCCGACCCGCCCGTCCCGCCCAACTGGCGAATGCGCCCAATGTCCCAGGTCGCTGCCCTGTGAAACGAACTCCATGCCCTCAGGCATGCCACATGAAGTGCTCGTGATCGGGTTGAGCCAAGCGACGCCCGTACTCCAGAAAAGTACGGCAACGATCCCAACACCAGCCGAGCATCAGACCTACCAGTTGCGTCGCGCAGGTGTTCAGCGACGTCAAGCGTCGATCCAGCCGCGAGTTTGTAAGCAGGAGGTCCTGGTCCGCTGTCAGATGAGGCGTATGTGAGGCTCAGGGCTTTGGCCTGGCGGCTGGATCGCACGTTCCGGGTTGTGCTTGTGAAGTAGTCCCCCTGATGACCCCAACGTGACCCCAACCCGAGGCACTGGGGGCAATCGCCAGCCACCTCGTTCCGTCTACGGGCGAGGCCTCCGAGCCTGAAGATTGTCGACGCCGGATCTTACGGATCAGGGGGTGGAGATGCGCGACTGGAAACAAGTCCGGATGGCCACCGACATGGCGATCTTCTTCTGTGACCCGCACGCCCCTTGGCAACGGGGCACCAATGAGAACACCAATGGGTTGCTACGGCAGTACTTCCCCAAGGGCACCGACCTGAGTGTGCACAGCAGCGAAGACCTGGACTGGGTCGCCGCCGAGCTCAACGACCGGCCCCGCAAACGACTAGCGTTCAAGAAGCCGATCGAACAGATCGGACCGCTCCTGTTGCGTTGACCGCTTGGATCCGCCGATCGTTCACTGGGGCCGCGGCTGGACGGCGAGGACCTCAGCCCCGCGTCTGGGGTTTTCGCGCGAACTGATTGCGTCTTCTGGGCTGGCCAGGCTTGACATTGACCCTGCGTCAGCCTTGCAGGATTGGCTCATGAAGAAGCGAGTGAGACCTTGGCCCCTGCTGGCTGTCCGAAGGGCTGGTCGTCCACACGGCAGCGGATCTGGTGGCGCGAACGACAAGCCGGTCGGGCAGGGGCCGAGGTGAGCCTCTTCTCGTCGCCCGCCCTGACAGCGGTCGGACTCCGCAAGGCGTTCGGCCCACTAGTGTCGCGCGTTTGAAGTTGGTTGACGGGTTGTGTGGGGCAGGATTTCGTCGGTGGTCTTGGTCCATACGAAGGGGTGGCAGCGGTCGTTCCATCCGTTGATGAATGCTTCGATGGCGCCGATGACGTCCTTGACCGAGGTGAACGTTCCGCATCGGTATCTACCATCAACATTGGCTGCATTCCAAGCACCAAGTGACGACCCTCCTGCTCGCCAAAAGCTTGGGAGGGTCGTCGCGCATTACCGGACATGGTCATGCCTTGACGCGAACAGTAAAGGAAACCCGAAAGTCACATTGAAGCGCCCCAGGTTCTCTGCCGTTCCTATACGGGGTGCGGCTCTCGGTTGAGAGCAGCGTAGTGGGCTTGCTCGTACTCGATGGGTGGGACGTTTGCCAGGGTGCCGTGCAGACGCCTGGCGTTGTACCAATCGGCCCAGCCGGCGGTGGCGTACTCGACGTCGGCGATGGTCTTGTAGGGGCCCTCGTGGAACACCGTCGTGCGGATGCACTCGGCCTTGTAGAGACCGTTGATCGTCTCCATCAGGGCGTTGTCGTAGGCATCACCGACCGAGCCGATCGAGGGCCGGATCTCCTCAAGCGCGAGGTGCTCGGTCAGCCGCAGACTCGTGTATTGCGACCCGGCATCCGAGTGATGAATGAGCTCTCCGGCGATCGTGGGATGTCCTTCGCGGCCGCGCTGCCACAGCGCCATTCGCAGCGGGATCATCACCAGGTCGGTCGCCTTGGTCGTCGCGGCGTGCCAGGCCACGATCCGTTGGGCGTAGACATCGACGATGAACGCGACATAGACGAAGCCGGCCCAAGTCCGCACGTAGGTGAAGTCGGTGACCCAGACACGGTTGGGCGCGGCCGCGGTGAAGTCACGGTCGAGCAGGTCGCCGGCCCGGATCCCGTCCTTGGCCGGAATCGTGGTCCGGATGCCCTTGTCACGCCTGACTCCTGAGAGCCCGAGCGACCGCATCGCCCGGTCCACCGACCCAAAGGACGCCTCGGGCATCGCGGTGCGGCGCAAGTAGGCCGTCATCTTCCGTCGCCCGTAGAGCCCCTCAGGGGCGAGCTTGCGCCGGCTCTGGGCGTCGGTGGTCCAGGCGATGTCACGCACCGCGTCCACAACCCAGGCATCGGTCATGGTCCGAGCAGCGACGACTCGCCCTGATCGCTTCCAGGCCCGGTAGGTCCGCGCAGCGATCTGGCAGCCCTGCTCGCGCAGGACCCGACAGATCGACTCGACCGCGTGGCCCTCGGCTCTCATGGTGTCGATGAAGCCCATGATCAGCGGTTGCGGGGGTCGAGTTCCCCGGCGAAGAAAACCGTCGCGGACTTCAAGATCGAGTTGTCCTCTTCGAGCCGACGGACCTTGGCCTTCAGCGCCTTGATCTCAGCCATCTCCTCGGTCGTTGCACCCTGACGCTGGCCGCCGTCAACCTGGGACTGGATCACCCACCGGCGAACGGACTCCTTGCCCACGCCGAGCTGCTTGGCTACGACCGCCGCAGCAGCCGTCAGCGAGGAGTACTCGCCCTGGTGGTCATTGACCAGTCGTACCGCTCTGGCCTTGAGCTCATCATCGATCTTCTTCGGCATGCTGCTCATCCTCCTGGACTCAAACAGGAGCGGCATCAAACCTGGGGCGCTTCACATCGTCGAACTCAGTGACGCAGACCTACCTTGGGTGGTCAGCCACAGTGTCGCTCAACAACGGGGGCTGACCTGCCAAGTGCATGGAGTTTATCGGCTTTCTTTATCGTCTCTTCACCGTAACCACACCACGACCGCAACACCCGGACCCTAAGTTGGAGCTGCCCGGAAGAACCGGGCGCGAAAGGGAAGCACCAATGATACAGCTTCCATCTCTAGAAAGGATGTGTTCTGAGTGACCAAGCGTCTGAAATCCCTGGGGATCGTTCTCGTCTTGATCGGTCTTGTTTTCGTGGTGGCGG
>DASRVZ010000092.1:0-2103 GCA_035654835.1 Dermatophilaceae bacterium
CTCATCAGCGTAAGGCGTTTAGTGTCAAGCCTTTGGTCGGTGCCTCGCCTGTCGTCAGTCCCTGCATAGCCGTAATGGGGTTGGTCCCAGCAGCGCATAATCGGGTTGATCTGACGACGGGCGGGGCTGCCCATGATGAGCGTCGAGGTAACCGTGGTTCCTCAATGCCGCGTGGGGCTCGCCCCGACCGCCAGCTTGATGAGCCGCCTTGTTTCGGTCAGGCGGCCATGGGCATCAGGTGGTGGTTGGTGCCGTGGGTGGCGATCATCGGATCCCACTTGCGGCCGGTGGTGATGACGGCGTACAGCTGGCGCAGGATCGCCGCGGCGATGACGGCTTGAGCCTGGGTGGGGGTCAGTTTGTTGTTGTCCCTGCTGGTCAAATGCGTGTAGCGGGCGTCATAGACCGGGTTGGCGCGTTGGGCTCCCCACACCGCCCGCCACGCCGCCAGCCGTAGCCCGGGTCTGCCTTGGCCGGTGAGTTTGGTGCGGCCAACGAACGTCCCGGACAGCTTCTCCCTCGGCGCGAGCCCGGCGTGTTTGACCAACGCGCGGGCGGTGGCGAACCGGGTGACGTCGCCGGTCTCGGCGAGGATCGCCGCCGCACCCAACGCCGACAGGCCGGTGATCGAGGTGGCCAGCTCGGTCAGGTTCAGTTCGTCCAGGACCGCGGTCATCCGGGCTTCGGTCTCGTGCAGCCGTCGTCGCGCCTCACGCCAGTCCGCCAGCAGCAGCTGCACCCGTTCCAGCGCGCCGAGCCGGTGCGCGAGGACCCCGGCAGGATCGGCCAGCGCGACGAACAGCTTTCGTACGATCCGAAGACATGGCCGCTGCCCGCCACGGCGGGTGATCTCACGGCGCACCGCCTGCTCGAACCGGCCCGGGCCGAGCCGTCGCGTGCGGTCGAAGTCGCCGTCGTCGCGCTCGACGATCACCGTCATCGCCGCGGCCCAGGTGCGGGACCGGAACGGTTGCTGGGCGGTGTCCAAGGCCGCCGGCCACACGCATTCCAACAAGTCACGCATCTGCTGGACTTGGCTGGTCGACTCCCCGATCAGCTGCTCTCGCCTGGCCCCGAGATGACGCAGCCGGCCCCAGGTCTCATCGACCGGTTCGGGCACATAGCAACGCAGCTGCGCGGTCAACCGTGCGATCAGGACAGCGTCCTTCTCATCGGTCTTGTCGAACGTCAGGTCCTCGGAGCGCCGCGCCCAGGACGTCATCAACGTCTGCACGCACACGAACGGCATCCCACGATCCGCGGCCAGCTGGCCCAACACCCGCCACCGGTGCCCGGTCGGCTCACACGACACCGTCACCCCGACGAACCCAGCTCTTGCCGCACGCTCGGCGGCCCAGTCCAGCGCCACACCCAGGTCCCAGGCACGGCAACGGAACGTCCGCCGCGCCAGCACCTTCGAGTCGTGATCGGTGACCACGACCATCTGCTTACGGTCAGCCAGATCGATCCCCACGATCGCGTTGCACGCCGGCACCAGCTCCCGCAACCGACTCAGTCTCGCGTTCCTATTGCGATCACCCCGGGAGACTCCATTACCGTTACTCATTGAACGTCCTCCTCTGCGAATTGGGACACCAAGCCCGTCAAGCGCATCAGGAGGACGTTCCTACGCCGCGCACCGACACGCAGAACGTCTTTCTATGCCGCGATGGGCGCTCCTGCCGATGGGCGGACGCGCCCTATTGGCTCCGACGCGGCGGCTTCTCACCGCCAAAGAGGACCATGCCCAGGACGAGCGCTAACGGCGGAAAGGCAATCGCCGCGACCAACCAGAGCCAACTCCCGCCCTCGACAAAGAGGCTAAGCGCTAGGAATGCGGGCACCAAGGCGATTGCTGCCAGCATCCGGGTGCCAAAGGCTTCACTCCACTTCACGCCCGCACCCTACCCACTGGTCCTGCACGGCGGACCCTGACGAGCGATTCGGCGAACCGAACGTCCGCTCATCAGCGTAAGGCGTTTAGTGTCAAGCCTTTGGTCGGTGCCTCGCCTGTCGTCAGTCCCTGCATAGCCGTAATGGGGTTGGTCCCAGCAGCGCATAATCGGGTTGATCTGACGACGGGCGGGGCTGCCCATGATGAGC
>DASRVZ010000093.1:0-13151 GCA_035654835.1 Dermatophilaceae bacterium
GGTCGTACGCGCTGTCCTACACCAAGCTGGGCAACGGCAAGCTGGTCGTCGCGCGGTGGAACCCATGCCGGACGCACACGTACAAGGTGAACCTGGCTGCGGTCCCGTCCGCGTCCCGATCGGCGGTGCTGGCCGAGACGCTCACCGCGCTACGAACGTTGGCCGCCAAGACCGGGATGTCGTTCGCCTACAAGGGCACGACCACCGAGGTGCCCCGGCCTGCCAACATCGCCCAGCAGAGTGCTGACCTCGTCGTCGCGTACACGACGCCGGCGAAGACGAGCTACCTGTCCGGCGAGGCCAACGGTTACGGCGGGTTCATCGCCGACATGACGACCACGACCACCACGACGGGGACGGGTACGAAGAGCACCTACACGACCGCCATCGTCAAGGGGTTCGTCGTGATCGACACGCCCTCCATGCTGCGCGTCTACACGCCGGGCTTTGGCGCCGGGCAGCGCCGCGGGAACCTGCTGCTGCACGAGCTGGGCCACGCCGTGGGCCTGGGCCACGTGAACGACGCCCGCCTGCTCATGAACCCGGTCTTGTCCTCGCTCACCCCGAACGGGTACATCGCCGGGGATCTGGTCGGGCTGGGCAAGGTCGGCCGCAACGCCGGCTGCATCACCGGCATGTAGCACCCGGGCGCCCCCTCGCAGCCGACGGCGGGCCAAGTGTCCGGAGCCCTGTCGCTGGGTGCGCGGACACAGTCCCGGGGACCTGTCTCAGCATCTCCTGCCGAATAGGCGGATCCGCCGGGGCCTTCTCACATGCTCTCGGCGTGCGTAGCGACGACGAGCGTCGACCCCAGCGGCTGCGGCAGCTCGAGGGGATCCGACAGGCTCCCGACAAACGCGCCGGCGGCATCCTGGTTGACGAACGCAAGCAGCGCCCAATGTCCGTCCCTGCGCTGGACGAGCTTGCCGACGTAGAGCGACTCATCGGTCAGCCGGGTCGCCTGCGACACGTCGTACGGGCCGAGCAGCGTGTCCGACCGCAGTACCCAGACCCCGCCCGACTCACCTGCCTTCCGACGCGCGGGGGACAGCTGGGGAGCCAGACAGTTGAACAGCAGCAACGGGTTTCCGTCGACAACGACAACCTGCGGCACCTCGAGCTGGCTGAATCCAGAACCCGGCTGGCTGAGTGGCGGTCGAACCTCCCAGGAGATGAGGTCCGTCGAGTGAGCGTGGCCGAGAACGCCGCCATCGTCTGAGGGCGCAGCAAGGGCAGCGGCGGTGATCACCATGTGCCATCCGTCCCCGTCGGGGTCGCGGATGACCCAGGGGTCGCGCCAGTGTTCCGCCCTGCCGGTCACCGCGTACTGCTCGTACCACCGGCTGCCGCTGGTGACGACGGCCTGTGGACCTCGCTTGGTCCAGTCGTGCAGGTCGGGCGAGGTGGCGACACCGATGCGCTGAACCTGCCCGGAGTCCGCGTGGCTCAGGCCGGTGTAGAACATGTGCCACAGCCCGTCGTCGCCCTTCACGACCGACCCGGTCCACGTCGCGTAGTCGTCGAATGCCGGCCCCGAGCTCGGCTGGATCGCATCCGCGAGCACCTCCCAGCTGCGCAGATCCGGTGAGACCGCGTGGCCGATGCAGACGTTCCAGTGGCGCTGGTCGGGGTCGCCGACGCGCGGAGCTTTGAGGAAGAACAGGTGGTATGCCGTGCCGTCGTCTGCGATCCAGAAGTCCCAGATCCAATGGGTCGCCAGTGTCAGCACGGTCAGGGCGGCATCAGGTGACGACTCGATCCAGGGGCTCGCTCATCCCTTGACGGCGCCTGAGGTCATGCCACGGATGAAGTAACGCTGCAGGGAGACGAAGACGAGCAGGGGTATGGCCATGCTTACGAAGGCGCCCGCCGTGAGCAGCTGCCAGCCCTGTCCTTGCTGACCCTGCATGCCCGCGAGGTTCACCGTCACGACCATGTTGTCGCCCTGGCCGAGGAAGATCAGCGCGATGAGGAGGTCGTTCCAGACCCACAAGAACTGGAAGATCGCGAACGATGCCAACGCAGGGACACTCATCGGGACGACCAGCCGCCAGAAGGTCTGGAAGTGGCTGGCGCCGTCGATCTTGGCCGACTCGATCACTGACAGCGGCAGGGTCGCCATGTAGTTGCGCAGGATGAAGATGGCCAGCGGCATCCCGAAGCCTGTGTGTGCGAGCCAGACCGCGGGGAACGTCCCGGTGAGACCGACGTCGCCGTAGAACCGCAGCAAGGGCACCAGCGCCACCTGGTTGGGGACGACCAGCAGCCCGACGACGACGATGAACAGGATGTCTCGACCCCTGTAGTGCATGAACGTGAAGCTGTAGGCCGCGAAGGCCGCGATCATGATCGGGATGATCGTGGCCGGCAGAGCCACCGAGAGACTGTTGACGAACGAGATACCCATCGGGGTCTGTCCGGCGAACAGGACGTCGTGGTAGTTCTGCAGGGTCCACTGCGTGGCCTTCAGCGGGCTGGCGATGACACTCCACCAGCCGGAGGTGTTGGCAGCCTCGGGCTGTCGGAAGCTGGTGACCAGGAGTCCGAAGGTGGGAATGAGCCAGATGAGGCACAGGACACCCATCGTGATCTTGACGAACCAGCCCGCCCGGCTGGCCCTGGCGCCCTCCTGGGGGCCCTTACTTCGTGCCGCCCGCCCGGGGGTGGACGGGGTCGGTTTGTCGAGGCTGACGTCGGTCATCGTTGGGCCTCCTGCCGGCGGAAGTTGCGCACCTGGTAGACCATCACCGGCACGATGGCGATCATCAGCATGACCACGATGGCGGCTGCGTAGCCGTTGTTGCCGTTGGTGAACAGCTCGGTCCAGAACCGCATGCCGATGACGTCGGTGTTGAAGTTGCCGCCGGTCATGACGTAGATGATGTCGAAGATCTTCATCACCATGATGAGCACGGTGACGAACACCGTGATGACGGTCGGCCAGATCTGCGGCACGACGATGTTGAAGAAGATCCGCTTCTCACTGGCCCCGTCGATCCGCCCTGCCTCGATCGTGTCCTCCGGCACACCCTTGACCGCGGCCGACAGCAGCACCATGGAGAAACCGACCTGCGCCCAGATCATGATGACCATGAGCAACAGGCTGTTGACGTGCGCCTGGCTCAGCTGCAGCCAGGCGACCGGATCGATCCCGAACCTGCCCAGGATCGCGTTGAACAGTCCGATCTGTGGGGTGCCCGCGGGCCGGGACTCGTAGACGAACCGCCAGATTGTCGCGGCACCGACCATGCTGATCGCCATCGGCAGGAAGATGATCGACTTGGTGAGCTTCTCTGCCCTGGGCTGAAGCCGGTCGGCCAGGACGGCCACGGCAAGACCAAACACGACCGTGAGCGCAGGGACCACGATCATCCACAACAGTGTGTTCAGCAGCGTGCCACTGACGAAGTCGCCCGAGCTGAGCAGATCGGTGTAGTTCCTGATCCCGATGAACTCTGTCGAGGTGCGGTTGGCGAAGCTGAACACGATGGTCCGGATGGCCGGGTAGATCAGGAAGAACCCGATCAGCACGACCGCAGGGCCGACGAAGACGTAGGGCTTGACCCGCTCCTCCCACTTCCTCGGAAGTCGCTCCGCCACCTTGTTCATCACGTAGAAAAGCAGCAGCGAACCAAGCACACCGCCAAGGATCGCCAAGAGCGCGTTGATCACCTTGAGCACTGAAGGGACTCCTTTCGGTCTGGGGGCGCACCTTCCGGCGCGCCCCCAGCCAGTCAGCTAGTGGTCAACTCGGGTCGATCTCGACCTGGCTAGCTCTTGGGCCAGCTCTCATCGATCTTCTTGAGGGTGGCGGCCTCGTCCTGCTGGCCCGCGGTGAACGCGACCATGCCCTTCCAGAAGCTACCTGCGCCGACCGTGGCCGGCATGCTGTCTGATCCGTCGAACCGGATGCCCGTGGCGGTGTAGGCAATCTTGGCGATGCCCCTCGTGGTCTCGTTGCCGTACTTGGAGACGTCGAAGTCCTTGTGTGGCGACAGGAAACCACGGTCGCTCGGCCCGGCCCAGGGGGCGCCGAAGGTCGGATCCTCGGTGATGTACTTGAGGACCTTCGTCACGTTCGAGTCGCCCTTGGTGAAGAGGCCAGCGAGGTCACCGCCACCCTCGACGGTGTCAAACTGGCCCTTCGGGAACGGGAAAACACCAAGGTTGGTGTCGATTTTGGCCCTGATCGCCTCGGACAGGAAGCCCTTCTGCGTCACGAAGTTGCCCTGCTTGTGCAGGAAGCATCCGGGGGGCTTGGTGAACATGGGGTTGGCCGCAGTGCCGAAGGCCTGGGAGACGATCGACTTGGCTCCTCCGAAGACGTTGCCCTTGGTCAGAGCGATCTTGGCGTACGTGTCGAAGGCCGCCTTGATCTGCGGGTCCTCGAACTTGGTCTCGCCGGCAACCCACTTGTCATAGACGTCGGGGCCGGCCTGCTTGAGCACGAGCTCTTCGATCCAGTCGGTTCCGGGCCAGCCGGTCGCCGCACCTGACTCCAGCCCGATGCACCACGGGGCCGTGCCTGATGCCTTGATCTTGTCGCCGAGGGCAAGCAGCTCGTCGATGGTCGTCGGGACGGTGTAGCCCGCCGCCGTGAACGCGGGTTTGTTGTAGAAGACCAGGCTCTTGATGTTCATCGACACCGGGACTCCGTAACGCTTGCCATCGACGGCCGCCGCGTCCAAGAAGCCGGGCACGATGCTGGCCTCGAGCTTTGGCATGTCGAGGACGTCGGCCAGAGGCTGGAGCTTGCCTTGCTTGGCGAGGTCTTTGAGGAGTCCGGGCTGCGGGAACAGGGCGATGTCAGGCGCGTTGTTCCCGGCCACGGCGGCACGAATCTGCGTGTCGAACGACGAGGCCTGGATGTAGCTGATCTTGATGTTGTTCGTCTTCGCCCAGGGGTCCAGCGAGTCCTTGAAACCCTGTGTCTGGTCACCTCCGAAGCCGAACATGATCGACACTGTCGTCTTGGCGGTTCCCCCACCCCCGTCGCCAGAGCTGGTCGAGTCGCTCGAGCTCAGACATCCGCTCGTGAGCACCGCCACTGTCCCGGCGACTGCCGTCGCCTTGGTAAGAGTCCTACCGCGCATGTCATCACTCCTGATCGTCGTACCAGCATGTGGTAGCAGTGCCCCCGAACTTGCCCGCAGGCGAGCTTGGCGGGGGCGCCAAGTATTTTGTTATGCGATGTGACGCTCCTCCCGGAACGCCGAATGGTCAACCCTTGCAGGGCAATTGTTAGCGTCTTGCCGCAGTACGAAATGGGGGATTCGAGAAGCACGAACCAGACGTATGGTGCAAACAGGCCAATGACTCGAATCGAGAAGCTGCCACCCGGCGTAACGTGAGACGGCAGAAGAGGCTGCCCGGAGGACCCGTTGTCTGCAGAAGTCGTCACCGCTCGAAGGACACGCATCCCAGGCGCCGCGCCATGAAGGTCGCGGGGCTGGTCCTTGCAGCCGGTGAAGGATCCCGCCTCGGCCGTCCCAAGGCAGAGGTCGTGGTGGGTGGCCGTCGGCTGGTGGATCTGGCGATCGAGTCGTGTGTTCGGGCAGGACTGAGCCCGGTGGTCGTGGTTCTGGGCGCGGCATGGGTGATACCCATGCCACTGGCCGACAGCCCTGATGGCGACGCCCCCGAAGTCTGGCTGGTTGAGAACACCGACTGGTCCACGGGTTTGGCGTCATCGTTGCGAGCCGGACTGGCAGCCCTTGAGACTGACGCGGGTATCGAGGCTGTGGTCATCACGCTGGTCGACACTCTTTCCGTCGGCGACGGGCATCTGTCCCGAATCAGCTCGTTGTTGAGGGATGGCACGACGGCTGCGGTCGCAACCTACAAGGGCGAGGCGCGCACCCCGGTCGGGCTCACCCGCGAGGTCTGGGCCGACGTGGCTCGAACCGTCGTGGGTGATGAGGGCGCTCGGCGATGGCTGCGCGCCCACCCCGAGATGGTCACCGAGGTGGAGTGCGCTGATCTGGGCCCGTGGATCGACATCGACACGACAGAAGACCTGCCCGGTCAACTGTGACCACATAGGCCTTTGACAGCTTGGGGAGTCGCTCAGTGTGAGTCGGGTACGGCCCTTGCCAGCGCCGTAAGTGCTGCCGGGAAACACTGTTCTGGAGGGTTGACCAGTCCGGCGCCGACCTGACCCGTGCCGGCGACAGCTCCCGCCATACCCGTGTTGATCTGCGGCAGGATGCCGGTGCGCACGACTCGGGTGATGTCGATTCCTGTTGGTGTGCCACGGAACTCGAGGATCGGGACCTGGAATACCGGATGCTCGCCCAGCGTGATCTCGTACATCGTGCGCGTCGTCCGCAGGGCCAACGGGACGTCCCCGCCGACGAACCGCACGATCGCCGGGGCCGCGGCCATGGCGAAGCCGCCGATGCCGGCGGTCTCCATGATCGCCGAGTCGCCGATGTCGGGATTCGCGTCCTCAGGGCCGTAGTTGCCCAGGAACAGACCCACCGGTGTGTCTGCGGGTCCGGTGAACCACTGGTCGCCGGTCCCGGAGGTCTGGATGCCGAAGTCGGTGCCGTTTCGGGCCATCGCCACGACCATCGTCGAGCCCGGTATGTCGCGAGCGGCGTCGGTGGCCAGCTTGGACGCGGGCATCCCGAGGTTGAGGAAGAAATGCTCGTTGGCGCCGGCGAACCGCACGACCTCGGCAATGTCCGAGGAGGGGGCGTCGACCGTGATCAGCGAGGGGAGCAGGTCGCGCATGATCATCAGCGATCCGGCCCGGTTGCGGTTGTGGCCCTCGTCGCCCATCTGCAACATCTGGGCGATGATCGCCTTGACGTCCAGGGGCCCATGCGCCCGGACGGCCTGCTGCAGCAGCGGGCCGAGGACCCGTTCCATCCAGTTCAGGCGGTCGATGACCTCGGGGCTGTATGCGCCGTAGCGCAGCACCTTGCCCAGGCCCTCGTTCAGGGAGCAGAACGCCGTACCGCCGTGGACGGGGTCCTTCAGCTCGAACATCCACATCGAGGGCGAGACGACTCCGGCCATCGGCCCGACGGTGTGGTGGTGGTGGCAAGGGTCCAACGTGATCCCGTCCCCTGAGGCAAGAGCGGTCTCGGCCTGCTCGGGCGTCTCGGCCAACCCCTCATAGAGCATCGCTCCTATCAGGGCCCCGCGCATCGGACCTGATGCCTGCTCCCAGCTCATCGGCGGCCCGGCGTGGAAGAAGGTCCCCTTCTCGATCCCCAGGCACTCGTGCGCAGGGCGGACGTCGACCAGCTCAGCGCCGGCCGACATGAGCCGGGAGACGGCTTGGGCGTTGGCGGCCTCACGACGCGGGTCGCTCATCACCCGGGCCAGGTCGGCCTCGGTGCCGGCCATCGGCGGACGCCAGTCCACCTCGGTGACCTGCGCCGCCTGCGCACGCAACGCGTCGGCCAGGAGACCGACTCCGGCGGTGACGACGGCCGGCTCGCCGTTCAGGAGTCCGCGCAGCGTTGTCGAGATCAGCGGTGTCGAGATCGGTGTGGAGGCGGGCGTGGAGATGTCAGTCATCGGGGGTCTCTTCCTATGCCGAGGCGCTGGCGAGCAGGGACAGGGCGTGGCGGGTGGCTCGGGCGTTCGATACGAACACCGATGCGCCGCTGGCCTGCAGGGTCTTGGCGCAGCTGGTCAACCCTTGGGGGTCGTTCTCAACGCCGATGAGGGAGACGACGACGGGCAGCTCGCGGCCATCGGACGCGGCAGCCTTGCGGGCGGTGGCGATGGCCTCGGCGAGCCCCTCGGCCGGATCCGGGTGGGAGCCGAACCCCAGGACCAGGTCCAGGAGCAGCACGGCGCAGGTCGGGTCGTCGCCCTCGACGGCGATCCGCTCGAGTCGCAGCGACGGGTCGATCATCGGGTGTGGTCGTCCCCGGGTCAGCCGGTCGTCGCCGAAGTCGATGACCGCGTGCGAGTCGCTGTTCAGGTCCGGGCCAAGGGCGAGCTCGGGGGAGAGCGGGATGTTGGACCGAATCGGGCCGAGACGTTCGGAGGCGATGATCATCGCCTCGTCGGCCAGGGTGCCACCGCAGAACAGCCCGCGAAGGAAACCGTTGCTGCGTTTGGCCTTCGTGTCGATGGCTGCCTCAATCTGTGACTCCGAGATCCACTGCGGCCACACCGGTATGTCGTCCGCGGACGTCGGGAGTGCGGCCTCCACCGCCGCGGTGAGATCGGGACGACCGGCGCCCAGGATTGCCCAGTGGACAGGCTTGCCCAGCGTGCCGGCATACGCCTGGATCGCGGCGAGCACTTCGGCGGCAGGGGGCTTGGACACGACGATGATGGACTCGGTCGACGGGTCGGCGGCGAGAGCGGCCAGCGCCTGGCGGGTGGATCGACCTCCCACGGCGGAGGACAGGTCACGCCCGCCGACTCCCAGGCAGTGGCTCATTCCGACGCCGGCGATGTCGAGCAGACACATGACCTGCTGGGCTCCGGTGCCCGACGCGGCGACCAGGCCGACCGAGCCGGCACGCACGAGGTTCGCGAAGCCGAGGGCAACCCCCGCGACGACGGCGGTGCCGCAGTCGGGGCCCATCACAAGGACGTCGGACGCTGCCGCCGCGTCCTTGAGCGCGATCTCCTGCTCGACGCTCACGTTGTCCGAGAACAGCACGACCGAGAGGCCGGAGGTGACGGCATCCATCGTCTCGACGAAGGCGTTGACGCCTGGCACTGAGATGAGCGCAAGGTTGGCTCCGCCACGAGCTGCAGCCGTGCCGAGCGTTCGCGGCGGAGGGGCCTCGCCGAAACCTCCGGCCGAGGCGCCAGCTGCCTTGAGCCCGGCGAGTGCGGCATCAAGGGCGGACGTGCCTGCCTCGATCGCAGCCTGGTCCTCACCGCGGAATGCCACGAGCATGTCGTTGGGACCCACCGCCTCGGCGACGGTGAACCCCATACCGGCCAGCAGGTCGATGTTGAGGTCGGTGGCCATGGCAACCAGCGCGGCGCTGATGCCCGGAGCGTCGCGTACCGCCTTCGAGACCTGCATGAGGCTCACGGAGTCGTAGTAGGCGCCGCGCCGCACCTCGACAAGATCGGTCATAGGTTTCGCCTTCCAGCGGGTTGGAGCGTGCGTGATCTGTTCGGACGGGCGTTGGTGGTGGCGGCCAGGACGCGCAGCGAGCCTGCGAGACCGGCGACCAGGTCCTGGCCGGAGGAATGACCGATGGCCAGAGTGGACGTGAGCGCCTCGCCGGCTCCCGCGAGATCACCGCGAAGGGCACACTCGACCAGAGCGGCAACTTCGGGCACCGCATATCCCTGCCGGGCTGCCCCCAGCAGTGACGCCGAAAGGCTGGTGGTGGCTGACCACCGGTCTTGAACGGCTGCGCCCAGGAGCGCGATCGGCGCCGGATCCCCAACCCCGTACAGCACCAGCAGCACCGCACACAGGACGTCGTCGCCGCTGGGGGTGAGCCCCAGCCCGGCGCCGAGCAGCTGGCGGGTGCCACGGCGCACCTCGGCGTCATCACCAGAGCGAGCAGCACGGCATACGGCGGTCGCCTGATCCATCAGCTCAGGTGTCCGCACGTGGGTGGACAGTCTGTCCGCGAGTTCGGACAACAGCCTGGGCTCGGGGAGGTGCCGCACCGCGCGGACCCGCGCCGGCCGCCACTCGCGGACGACACGAACATGCAGGGCGGGGAGCCGTATCTCCGCTCGGCCGACGGTCACCATGTCCCCCGGTTGAACGCCCCATTCGAGCTCGCGAGCCGCTACCGAGAGCCGAACTGCGGTGGGCAGCATCAGGGCGTCGGAGGTGACAACCGGGAGGACCTCGTGGTGGTCGCCGACGGAGAGGTAGAGCGCCGACGGGAATCGGGCCAGGACGAGCGCTTGCCGCCATGGCCTGGCCACGACGGTCTGCGTCAGCGGCGAGCCGGCACCGGGCACCTCGCGCGGTGGAGCTTGACGCGTCACGTGGGCGGGCTCCTGTCCTGAGGCCGGTGGTGGAGGTGATGGTTGTGGTGGTGGCTGTGCGGATCGATCCATGCTGTTGCTCCCTTGCGACGGTAACTTCCGCAGTACAGTCGCGAGCATGGTTAATGTTGCCAAGAATTCTCCCCCTCGTCGCCATGACCTGCCAGAGGCGGACACCGTCTCCACCCCTGGGCTGAGCCTTCGTGCCGTGTTGGAGCTCGACTGTCTTCAGGGAGCCACCCTCTTGGCCGGTCACGGGGGGCTTGACCGGATCGTGAGCCGGCTCAACGTCATGGAGGTCCCTGACATCCTGCCGTGGGTCCGGCCGCACGAGCTCCTGCTGACCACGGGCTACCCGCTGCGCAGCGTTCCGGACACACTGCCCGCCCTGGTTCAAGAGCTCGCCGATCGCGGTCTGGCCGGTATCGGCGTCAAGCTCGGCCGGTACCTGGACGAGTTGCCGGCCGCGATGCTCGCCGAGGCCGACAGGGTCGGCCTGCCGATCATCGCACTGCCCGACGGCGTCGGGTTCGACGACGTGATCAACCAGGTTCTGAGCGCCGTGCTGAACAGACAGGCTGCGGTCATGGCGCGAGCCGACGAGGTGCACCGCGCGCTGCTTGACATCGTCCTGACCGGCGGCGGGCTCGACATGCTGTGTGCTGAGCTGGCTGCCATCCTGCCGGGCGTGGCAATGGTCACGAGCACCGACGGGCGGGTGCTGGCCAGTGACGGTCCTGACGCAGAGGTCGAGGCCGCGCTGGTGTTGGACTGCTTCGACGCTTCCGGCCGGTTCCGGGTTGAGTCCGAGCCGGTCGGGACCAGGTCTCCTGAGACGGGATTGGGCGAGGACGTATGGGCCCGCCGAGCTGTGGTGCCCATCGTGGCCGGCGCACTTGACCATGGTCGGCTCGTCGCTTTCTCGGCGGAGCGGGAGCTCACCGCAGACGACGTGCACATCCTCGAGCGGGCAGCCACCGTTGCAGCCCTGGCGATCACCAAGGCGCAGGCCGTCTCAGCCGTGGAGAGCAAGTACCAAGCCGACTTCCTGCGCGACGCACTCGGGGGCCGCGCAGGCAAGGCCGAGCACGTGGTCGCCCATGCCCACTCCCTTGGATGGGACATCGGCCGCCCGATGGTGGTGGTCGTGGCTGAGTCGGATCCCAGCTCCACTCCTGCTGAGCTGGCGCCCGAGGATCTGCGGCACATGCAGGAAAGGTTTGCCACAGCGTGGGCCCGGGTCGTCCGGCAGCGGGACGCCAAGGCGCCGGTGGTCGGATTCAGCCAGGAGGTCGTCGCCGTCCTGGGCGTGTCTGAGGACGCCGACTCCGAGTCGATCACCCGTACCGTGCGGGATCTCGTGCGCCATGTCAGCGGCGACGGAGGTGGGGGTCGGCGGTCGTTCTCCACCGGGATCTCACGACCGATCAGCTCGCCGGATGATCTTCCGGGGGCTTATGAGCAGGCCCGCAAGGCGGTCAGTGTCGGACGTCAGATGTCGGGTCCCTCGGCCCTGACGCACTTCGACGGGCTCGGCATCTTCCGGCTGTTGACCCTGGTGCCGGACACCGCCGAGCTGAGGAGCTTCGCGTCAGAGGCGCTCGGTCAGCTGATCGCGAACGACACCCCCGAGAACGCCGACCTGCGGATGACGCTGAGTGTCCTGCTCGACACCAACCTCAACGTCGCCGAGACCGCGCGCATCCTGCACTTCCACTACAACACCCTGCGCTACCGGATCGTCAAGCTCGAGCGGATGCTGGGTCCGTTCACCACCGACCCCAACCTGCGGCTGACCCTGTCGATCGCACTCCTGGTGGTCCAGATGCGCGGCATCTAGCCATCCAGATGCGCGGCACCTAGCGCATGTGCAGCGCAAAGATGCCAAGACGCGCCGGAGTCGAATGTCAACAACATCCCATGCTTCCGGTGGGTCGGGGCAATACATTCTGTTCATCGCGCGATAAGGGGTGACCTCCGTCACTAAGCCGCGACCTATGGAGGACGAAATGGCGATCGGTTGGAAACTGCACGAGGGGACTCTTGGCCCGAACGAAGTCGTTGCTCCGGACGAGCGGCTGTCGTGGCCCAAGACTGCGGGCCTGGGTGCCCAGCACGTCGTGGCAATGTTCGGTGCCACGTTCGTCTTCCCCCTGATCATGGGACTCAACGCCCAGCTCGCCATCATGATGAGCGGCATCGCGACGATGTGCTTCCTGCTCATCGTCAAAGGCAAGGTCCCCAGCTACCTCGGGACCAGCGCATCGTTCGTCGGCGGTGTCGCAGCCATTCGCGCGCAGGGCGGTGACTCCCCGACCGTGACCGGCGCGATCCTGGTGGCCGGCGCGGTGCTGCTCCTGGTCGGCGTCCTGATCCACTACATGGGCTCCGGGATCATCCACACCGTGCTTCCGCCGGTTGTCACCGGCGCCGTCGTCATGCTGATCGGGTTCAACCTGGCCCCGGTCGTGGCGCAGATCTACTGGCCCCAGGACCAGTGGGTCGCGCTGCTCGTCATGACGTTCGCCATCGCGTGCGCCGTGGGCCTGCGAGGCTTCTTCGGCCGTATCTCGATCTTCCTCGCGCTGATCTTCGGCACGATCCTGTCCTGGGTTTTCGACCGCGTCTTTGGCATGATCTCCTCGCTCGACCCCGGCGCCGGCAAAATCACTGATCACTACCGCGTCAACTGGGACAGCGTCGCAAGCGCACCGTGGATCGGCTTCCCGCCGCACACCTCCATGCTCGCCGGCAAGGAGATCGTCGGCTGGCATGCGCCGACTCTGTCCACGGCGGCAGTGCTGCTCGTACTTCCCGCCGTGATCGCGTTGATCGCCGAGAACACGGGCCACGTCAAGGCTGTCGCCGAGATGACCGGTGCTGACCTCGACGGCGTCATGGGCAAGGCCATCGCCGCAGACGGCTTCGGCACCATGCTCGCCAGCGCCGTTGGTGGTTCACCTACGACGACGTACGCCGAGAACATCGGCGTCATGGCGGCCACTCGTGTCTACTCCACGGCGGCGTACTACGTGGCCGCACTGGTTGCCATCGTGTTCGGGCTCTCACCCAAGTTCGGGGCCCTCGTCGCCGCGACCCCGGGTGGCGTCCTTGGCGGGATCACGGTGATCCTGTACGGCATGATCGGCCTGCTGGGCGCGAAGATCTGGAAAGAGAACGACGTTGACTTCGCCAACCCGATCAACCTG
>DASRVZ010000094.1:0-3138 GCA_035654835.1 Dermatophilaceae bacterium
GGTCGGCGGGGCATGGCTACACATGTCCTGGGAGGACGTGCTCGTGGCGTTTATGGCGCCACGCTCGGGCAAGTCGACCGCCCTGGCCATCCCAGCGATCCTGGAGGCACCCGGTGCCGTGATCGCAACGGCCAACAAGTCGGACCTGGTACTGGCCACGCGCGCGTTGCGCCAAAAAGACACCAACTGCCCGGCTGGCCTGTTCGACCCGATGGGGATCATGCATGAGCCGCAGGCGATCTGGTTCGACCTGCTCTCCGGTGTGCGGGGCGTCGCCGATGCCAACGCCTTGGCTGAGCACTTTATGCAGACGGCTCGCGACGACTCCAGGGGTGGAGACTTCTGGTCCTCGGCCGCACACGACCTGCTCGCCTCCCTGATCCTGGCCGCGGCATCGACTCCGGGACGAACGCTGCACGACGTCTACACCTGGTTGACCAACACGGTGAACCCCGAACCGGTCGAGCTCCTGCGCGCGGCCGGGCACTTCCCTGTCGCCGGGTCCGTCGCCGGCCGCCAAGGTGGAGCACCCGAAACGCGCGACGGCATCTACGAGACGGCGCGCACGGCCGCGGCCTGCCTGCAGGACGCCGCGA
Source organism: Dermatophilaceae bacterium (assembly GCA_035654835.1). GTDB lineage: Bacteria > Actinomycetota > Actinomycetes > Actinomycetales > Dermatophilaceae > UBA4719. The sequence goes on from DASRVZ010000094.1 coordinate 597, forward strand.
TCATGGCGTGGGTCACCCCGCGGCCCGACCTGGGCGTCTTCGACCCCGCCGGGTTCGTCCTCAGCCGCCAGACGATCTACCTGCTGTCCAAAGACGCCGATGGCATCTCCGCGGCCCCGTTGGTCGCCGCGGTGACCGACCAGGTCCTGGCCGCGGCCACCGCTCAGGCGGAACGCAACGGCGGCCGGCTAGACCCGCCACTGGTCGCGGTGCTCGACGAGGCCGCCAACATCTGCCGCATCCAAAGACTCCCCCAGCTCTACAGCTACGCCGGTTCGCAGGGCATCCAGCTGATGACCATCCTGCAAAGCTGGGCCCAAGGTGAGGCCGTCTGGGGGGAGAAGGGCATGGAGGCCCTGTGGGGGGCCTCCACCGTGAAGGTGATCGGCTCCGGCATCCAGGACGACAAGTTCGCCGGGCGCCTGTCCCGACTCGTCGGGCAGCGCGACGTCACCCAGCACAGCTACACCAGCGGCGACCGTTCCCGGTCGACGTCGACCAGCACCCGCAGGCAGGACATCCTGCCCGTGTCCGAAATCAGCGCACTGCCCAAATGGCAGGGGCTGCTACTGGTCACCGGCCGCCCGGTGGCCATGGTGGCCATGGTCCCGTGGTTCAGGCGCCCGCGCGCCGACGAAATCAGCCAGGCCCACGACGCCGCCCTGCGCGCACTGACCGAGCGGGCGAACAACCCGGTAGGAGCGTCATGACCGAGCACACCGAACCTGAGGCCGACGAGGAACCCTTCGAGCCCCTGTACGACAACCTCACGGACTGGGTTGAGCACCACTTCGCCCAGACGTACCCCTGGAAACCGGGCTCGCAGGCCCGGTGGTGTGCTTCATGGTGGGACCACCCTGAGGCGATCATCCGGCTCAACGTCCTGTGGCAGCTCTGGGAAGGCGCCCGCGCCGAGAACGACCCTGCCGAGATGGGCGCCTGGATGCGCGACTGGCTGGACCGGCTTCTGCCGCCCTTGCTCGCCGACCACGGCCCCTTCGCCCGCTGCAGCACCGACATCACCGCGCACTCGACCACAGGAACCCACACGCCTCCTACCGCACTGCCCATCCTCGAGCCTCCGGCCGACAAACGACCCTGACCGATCGCGAAGGAGACACTCACCCATGGCTACGCCATCGACCACCACGGCGACCAGGTTCATCCAGCTCAAGGACGTCGCTGAAACCCTGAACGTCTCCGCCCCGCAGACCTACGCTCTGGTCCGCTCCGGCGAACTGCCGGCCATCAAGGTCGGTGGCCGAGGGCAGTGGCGGATCGAGGTCAGCGTCCTAGAGGACTTCATCCATCGGATGTACGCAGAGACCAAGACCTTCGTGGAGGCCCACCCATTTGGCGCGTCCAACATCGATGTCGTCGATAACTGACTCTGGTTGCGATGTCTTGGCTCGTGCCTGGCAACTTGGGGACGCGTCGACGCAACCTGTGCGCAGGCCATGGGCGTGGTCAGTTGAGCTTCTTCCTCTCGGCCAGACGTGACCTCGGCGCCAGACGGAAGTCGTCGTTCATCGAAGCGCCCGGCATGGTCGGAGGCGTCCACTGAACCCGCCGGCGACCGCGGTGCCTATGTGCTGCAGCGGGCGAAGACACCAACGAGCAGATCACGGCTCTGGAAGGGCCGGTCGAGGCCTGTTTTGGTCAGCACCCGGACGCTGAGATCTACCTCAGCCAACCCGGACTGGGGCCCATCCTGGGCGCCCGGGTGCTCGCAGAGTTCGGCGACGACCCCACCCGATACGACGGCGCCCGCGCCCGCAAGAACTACGCCGGCACCAGCCCCATCACCAGAGCCTCCGGCAAGAAGAAAGTTGTCCTGGCCCGATACGTGCGCAACAACCGCCTGACCGACGCCCTGCACCACCAGGCATTCAGCGCCCTGAACGGATCACCGGGAGCCCGCGCCTACTACGACGCACTGCGGGACCGCGACATCAGCTACAACGCGGCCCTGCGCCAGCTCGGCAACCGTCTCGTCGGCATCCTGCACGGCTGCCTCAAAACGCACACGCCCTACGACGAGGCTATTGCGTGGAACCAGCACACCCAGCAGGCAGCAGCTTGACATCTAAGCCCATGGGATGTCTGGACCGCGGCTACGACAGCTTCCTGACCACGCAACGCTGCCATGGCCTGGGGCTCACCGACATCGTCTGCGCCAAGAAGAAACGCAAGGGCGAAGCGAAGATCAAGAAACCGCTCACCCTCGGACTGCGCTGGCCCGTTGAACGCACCAACTCCTGGTTCTCAAACTTTGGTCAACTGCGCCGCAACACCGACCGGTTCAGCAGGCAACGACTCGGACAGGTCGCACTCGCCGTGGCCCTCATCCTGACCGTGAAACTCGTCAAATGGGCCAAACGATGGACCGACTAGACCCGGCCCCCCAACGCATCTCGCAGAGCATTCTGACGCTGAGAATGCTCTGCGAGATGCGTTCAATGTCAGAGGTAGCGCCTACCGTCACCGGTGAGATGTCATCGCTGGATAAGAGCTGGAGCAAGGCCGCCGTCAGGTGTCCGAG
>DASRVZ010000095.1:0-24526 GCA_035654835.1 Dermatophilaceae bacterium
CTGCCGATCGCGCGGGTGAAGCAGTCGCCAGCGGCATCCAGCAATGCGTGGAATGCCAACGGGTCCGGCGACTTGCCGTCTCCTGTCGCCAACGTGAACACGGTGTCGCCGTCGAACATGGTGTGCACCGGGCGGATGGCGCGGGCCATGCCGTCGTGGGCGATGCCCGACACCTTGGCGCACTGCGCCTTGGTCAGGTTTGCGTCGGTGGCCACGACGCCGATGGTGGTGGCAAACGCGGACCGAGCACGACCTGGGATGGCGACCGTGTCAGCGGCTGCGCGCGCAGCTGCGACCTCGTCGGCGTCGGGGAGCAGGAGGGCGGTGAACTCGCCCGGCAGCCCGAAGCGGGCGGCATACAGCTCACCGGTGAGGGGGTCGACGCAGGACCCAAATGCGTTGACGACAACGAGCGCGGCCACCGTCGTACCGTCGGCGAGCACCACGCTGGCCGAACCCACCGCGCCCTTGAGCCCTCCGGCCATGGCGCCGGTGCCGGCTCCTACGATCCCGATCGGCACCGAGCCGGCGGGACCGGAAATCGCTGCGTCATAGGCTTCTTCGCCCATGGCAGCTCCAGGATGCTTGGCGAAGTCGCCCCCGCGGCCGAGGTCAAAGATGACGGCACTCGGCACGATCGGGACGACCTCCCCCGGTGTGCCCGTCGGGTAGCCGACCCCGGCCTGGAAGAGCCGCTGCATCACGCCATCGGCGGCCGCAAGCCCGAACGAGCTCCCACCCGACAGCGTCACGGCGTGGACCTTTTCGACCATGTTGCGTGGGTCCAGGACGTCGGTCTCGCGGGTGCCCGGTCCACCCCCGCGAACGTCAACCCCAGCAACGGCACCACTCTCAGGGGCGAGGACCACCGTGGTGCCGGACAGCCACCCGTCGCCGCGACGCGCGGCATGACCCACCCGGATGCCTGCCACGTCGGTCAGGCTGTTGGTCGGCCCGGGCTGGAGGGCGGTCATCGTGCTCTCACGACCGCGCTCGAGGTGGAGGCGTCGCGAATGGCTCGAGCCCGGTCCGGGTCCCGGTCTTCGACGACATGGCTCGTGAGCCTGTTGCCGTGGGTGACGTCAACGAGCTTGGCGTGATGCATGACGCGCAACACGGCGATGTCCTCCTGCCCAGAAGGCTCAAGAGTCTCAGGTTCCCAGAGGACCCTCAAGCACAAGGGACGGCTGGATTCCTTGGTCCGGCATGCTGGGCGAGCCGAACCGCGACGGGGAATGCGCCCCCACTGATGGCCCACCTGCGCGATGATCATTACATGAGTCCGCGACCAGGCACCAAGGCCTATACCGTCGCCTCCACCGCCACCAGGACCGCGATCGACGCCGCTCACCGCGGAACGCTGATCGCCCTGCGCGATGAGCTCGACATTCTGTGCGTTGAAGTCGAGACTGACGCCTCCTGGCCGGCAGACGTGGCCTGGGCCTTGGAGGCGCTCCAGCCGCGCCGACGCCGCAGACGGACTCTCCTGACCCGCCGTCCCAAACCGTACGAGAACGTGGCCGACCTCCGGCCCGGGGACGACCGTGACTTCGCGATCGCCATGGCCGTGGCGCCATACACCAGCTACGCGATTGGCATCACCCACGACGCCGGGGTGGCCTACACCTCATACGATCGCGGCGAAGAACCGTACTTCGAGCTGACCGAGGCCGAGCATGTCCTCGTGACCACCTACCTCGCCGCTAACGGCGCAGACCCTGAACTCCTGATCCGCTACGAGGAGCAACCGCCACCTGACAAAGGCTGAGCGCAGAAGGTCCGGAGATCCCCGGCGTGGCCGTCAACCGCCGACCGTCGTACGCACCGCGACGGCACGTTTGCCGGATCAGCCCGAAAGGCGACACGATGTCCGCATTCGACATCACTGTGACCAGTGAGGAAAGTGACCCTGATGGCGAACCGGCTCGCGGACTCCACAAGCCCGTATCTGTTGCAGCACAAGGACAATCCGGTCGACTGGTGGCAGTGGGGACCGGATGCTCTCGCCGAGGCGGAGCGTCTCAGCAAACCCATCCTGCTGTCGATCGGGTATGCAGCGTGTCACTGGTGCCACGTCATGGCGCACGAGTCGTTCGAGGATGACGCGGTAGCGGGAGCCATCAACGCCAACTTCGTGCCCATCAAGGTCGACCGCGAGGAACGTCCGGACCTCGACGCGATCTACATGTCGGCGACCACCGCGATGACCGGTCACGGCGGCTGGCCTATGACCTGCTTCCTCACACCGGCCGGAGAGCCCTTCTTCTGTGGCACATACTTCCCGAAAGCCTCGTTCCTGCAGCTGCTCTCAGGCGTCTCCGACGCCTGGCGCGAACGACGTGGAGAGGTTGTCGCCAGCGGTTCACAAATCGTCGATGCCTTGCGTGCCGCGACCACTGCCGGGGCGGGTGCACCACTGGGAGCGGCCGAGCTCGAGCAGGCCGAGGCCAAGCTGTCCGGCGGATATGACTGGCAGCAGGGTGGTTTCGGTCCGGCACCGAAGTTTCCACCGTCAATGGTTCTGGAGTTCTTGCTGCGCCATTGGGCACGCACCGGTTCGGAGCGCGCATTCCTGATGGCCGACGGCAGCTGCGAGGCGATGGCCCGTGGCGGGATGTATGACCAGCTGGGCGGTGGCTTTGCGCGCTACTCGGTGGACGCAGGCTGGGTGGTGCCCCACTTCGAGAAGATGCTCTACGACAACGCCCAGCTGCTGCGGGTCTACCTTCACCTGTGGCGGGCGACACGATCGAGCTCCCCAGAGAAGGCGCCGCTGGCGGAACGGATTGTGCGTGAGACGGCGGACTTCCTCCTACGCGATCTCGGCACCGCCGATGGTGGCTTCGCTTCGGCTCTCGATGCCGACACCCATGGGGTCGAGGGACTGACCTACGTCTGGACCCTGCAGCAGCTCGTGGACGTGCTTGGTGAGGACGACGGCCGAACTGCCGCGCGGCTGCTCGAGGTTACCGAGACCGCGACTTTCGAACACGGTATGTCGACTCTGCAGATGCGCGCGGATCCGGAAGATGCGCAGTGGTGGTGCAACGTCCGTGATCGTCTCCTGGCCGCGCGCGCACTGCGACCGCAGCCGGCCCGTGACGACAAGGTTGTCACCAGCTGGAACGGCCTGGCCATCGCAGCGCTGAGTGAAGCTGGCGTGCTGCTTGAGGATTCGAGATACGTGGACGCCGCGCGAAGGTGTGCGCAGTTTCTGTGCGACTCCCACCTGGTTGACGGCAGGCTACGCCGAGCATCGCGCGGGGGCGTGGTCGGAACCGCGATGGGAGTCGCAGACGACCACGGCAACCTGGCCGAAGGCTTGCTCACCCTGCACCAGGCCACCGGAGAGCGGCGATGGCTCACCGAGGCCGGCAATCTCCTTGACACGGCGCTGATCCACTTCGCGGATGGCCTGGGCGGTTTCTTCGACACCGCGGACGATGCGGAGGAGCTCTTCACCAGACCGCGAAGTGCAGCCGACAACGCAGAGCCATCCGGACATGCCGCTCTCGCAGGCGCTTTGCTGACCTGCTCGGCGCTGTCCGCTTCAACCCGGCTTGGGGAGGCAGCCGACGCTGCCATCGCCGCTGCGGCAGGTCTAGCCGCGCGGGAGCCACGCTTTGCCGGTTGGTCGCTTGCCGTGGCTGAAGCCATGGCGGCAGGTCCCCTTCAGGTGGCCGTCGTGGGCGACGGACCGCAAGCCCGGGAGCTCGTTCGAGTCGCACGTGGCAGCACCTCCCCCGGGCTAGTCATCGCTCACGGGTTGCCTGATGCGCCGGGGATTCCACTCCTCGCCGACCGGCCGCTGGTGGCCGGCGACGCCGCGGCATACGTCTGTCGCGGCTTTGTCTGCGACCGCCCGGTGACCACGGCTGCGGCGCTGGCGGCGGCCCTGACCTAGCCGGGTCAGGAGAGCTGCTCGACGACGTCAAGACCGATCTTGACGATGAACGCCCCGACCACGACGACGAGGACGATACGGATGAACCCGGAGCCCTTTGCCACCGCCGTGCGTGCCCCGATGTAGCCGCCAGCCACGTTGCCCAGACCCATGAGCAGGCCGACCTTCCACATCACCGCTCCGGCCGGGATGAAGATCACCAGAGCTGCCAGGTTGGTGGCCACGTTGGCGATCTTGGCCTTGGCACTGGCCTCCACTAGCGCGTAGCCGAGCAACCCAACGAGGGCGAACACGAGGAACGAGCCGGTTCCGGGGCCGAGCGCACCGTCATACATACCGAGCATGAAGCCGACCCCGGTGGCGGCCAAAACATGTCGGCGGCCCGAGAAACGCAGGTCGGTCGCGCGGCCCAGCGTCGGGGTGAAGAACGTGTAGGTGCCCACCCCGATCAGCACCAAAAGGATGATCGGGTTGAAGGCTGCTCGCGAGATCTGTGACACGAGCGAGGCGCCGATCAGTGAGCCGCAGAACGCCAACAGTGCCAACGGGATCGCGGTCTTCAAGTCCGGCCTGACTCGGCGGTAGTAGGTCACCGCACTCACCGACGTACCACAGATCGAGCTGAGCTTGTTGGTCGCCAGGAGCTGAACCGGAGCCGCCAGCGGGAAACCGAGCATCAGCGCCGGGAGCTGGATCAGCCCGCCACCGCCGACAACCGCGTCGACCCACCCTGCGCAGACCGCGGCCAAGATCATCAACACAAGCGTCGTGGTCGAAGGGTCGCTCACCTCGACTGCCAACCGTCCACGATGTCGAGGACGTCGAGCAGCTCATGAGCGACCCCATCGGGAGTCACGTCGACTGAAACCTGTTGTGCCACCGGGATCTCCGAGTGCGGTACCCAGATGGCGCGCATCCCTGCCGACTGACTCCCGTGAACGTCCTCGAAGGGTCGATCCCCCACGTAGACGGCCTCGGACGGCTCCACCCCGAGCGCCTCAGCCGACGCCAGGAACGCTTTCGGGTGCGGCTTGGTCCAGGCGATTTCGCTGGAATAGACGTCTGCGTCAATCAGTTCGAGGACGCCGTCCCGTTCGAATACGGCACGGTGGTAGTCCCCCGACCAGATCGTGTTCGACAGGACACCGACGCGGATTCCTCTCTCGCGCAACCCTTCCCAGACCGGACGCACCTGCTCGTCGGTGATCGTGTGCGGCTCCCAGAAGTGCCGGTATGCAGTCAGCGCCGCCTCGTGCAAGGCATCGGTGGGGTCCACTCCCACCTCACGCAACAGGTCATCGATGTGCGTACTGCCCTGACCCGTGCGCGCTCGTTGCCATGCCGCGTCCTCCGCAGCGAAGATGCGCGCCGCAAGGTCAGCGCTGGCGCGGTCATCGCCATCGTGAACAACACGGGCGTAGACCGTCCACTGCTCCGTAAGGTCAAAGGTGTGCCACGGCGTGAGCGTGCCACCCCAGTCGAAGATGACCGCTCGAAGCCGTGGCACAGAACGACCCATCAGCTCGCGGAGCCGCGCACCTCGGACACGACGGCATCGACGATCTGGTCAACAGGAACCTCACGTCGCGCGCCGGTCGCGCGGTCCTTGATCTCGATCGTGCCAGCCTCAAGGCCCTTGCCGACGATCACGATGGTCGGCACGCCGATCAGCTCGGCGTCCTTGAACTTCACGCCGGGCGAGACCTTGCGGCGGTCGTCGTAGAGGACCGAGACTCCCTGTGCAGCAAGGGCATCGGTGAGCTCCGCCGCCTTGGCAAAGACCTCTTCGGCCTTGCCGGTCGCCACCAGATGAACATCGGCGGGAGCGATCTCGCGAGGCCACACCAAGCCGATCTCGTCATGGCAGCCCTCTGCCACGGCTGCCACAGCACGACTGACGCCCACGCCGTAGGAGCCCATGGTCACGGTCACCAGCTTGCCGTTCTGGTCAAGAACCTTGAGATCAAGAGCGTCGGCGTACTTGCGCCCGAGCTGGAAGATGTGCCCCATCTCGATGCCGCGGGCGGTCTCCAGTGCCTGACCGCAGTTGGGGCATTCGTCACCATTGCGCACCTCGGCTGCCTCGATCGTGCCATCAGCCGTGAAGTCGCGTCCGGCCACCAGGTCGATCACGTGCTGTCCGGCGACGTTGGCGCCCGTGACCCAGCGGGTGCCGTCGACGACTCGCGGGTCCAGGAGGAACCTGATCCCGGACTTCGCCTGTGCACCCAGCACCTCGGGGCCGATGTAGCCCTTGACCAGCGCGGGGTTCTTGGCGAAGTCGGCCTCGTCAAACGCCTGGACCTCGGCCGGCTCCACTTGTGCGCCCAGTCGCTTCTCGTCGATCTCGCGGTCGCCGGGCACGCCGATGGCCAGCGGTTCGCGGCGTCCGTCGGGGTGGACGAGCATCACGAGCACGTTCTTGAGGGTGTCGCCTGCCTGCCAAGCCCTGTCCGCACGGGGGAAGGTCGCGTTCAGATGGTCCACGAGGGTCGCGATGGTGGGCGTATCGGGAGTGTCCTCGGCGTGGGCAGCCGGCGACCCGTCATACGAGGTGGCCCGTGGCGCGCGCACCTGAACAGCCTCGACGTTCGCCGCGTAGTCGCACGCGGTGCAGCGCACATAGGTGTCCTCACCGTGTTCGGCCGTCGCCAGGAACTCCTCGGAAGCCGACCCACCCATCGCCCCTGAGGTCGCCTTGACGATGACGTAGTCGAATCCCAGTCGATCGAACATCTTGATGTAGGCGCCGCGATGCGCGTCATACGAGGCCTGCAGACCGGCATCATCCACGTCGAAGGAGTAGGAGTCCTTCATGACGAACTCGCGACCGCGCAGCAGACCGGCGCGCGGACGCGCTTCGTCGCGATACTTGAGCTGGATCTGGTAGATCGACAGCGGAAGGTCCTTGTAGGAGCCGTAGAGGTCCTTGACCGTAAGGGTGAACAACTCTTCGTGCGTGGGGCCGAGCAGGTAGTCCGCGCCCTTGCGGTCCTTGAGCCGGAAGATGTTCTCGCCGTACTCCGTCCAGCGGCCGGTCGCCTCGAAGGGCTCCTTGGGCAGCAACGCCGGGAAGCTGAGCTCCTGGGCACCAATGGCGTCCATCTCCTCGCGGACGATGCGCTCCACGTTGCGCAGCACCTTCAGCCCGAGGGGCAGCCAGGTATAGATGCCGGGAGCGACGCGGCGGATGTAGCCGGCCCGGACCAGTAGCCGGTGGCTCGGCAGCTCAGCATCGGCAGGGTCCTCGCGCAGGGTTCGCAGGAACAGGGTCGACATGCGCATGGCCGGGGTTGACACGGGAGCTCCTTGGTCAGGTCATCGGAGTCCAGACACTGGTGCTCCGGACCCCGTGAGGATATCGGCAGGAGGTCGGGGTGCTCACAGCAACACTGTGGCGAAGCTTCCGATCTCGGTGAATCCGACCCGCGCATAGGTGGCGCGCGCCGCCAGGTTGAAGTCATTGACATAGAGCGTGACCACCGGAGCTATCTCGGCGCGCACCTGCTCGACGACCGAGGCCATGGCGGGCGCCGCGAGTCCTTGGCCACGCCAGCGCGGAGCCACCCACACCCCCTGGATCTGAGCGACACCCAGAGCCACCGAACCGACATCGGCCTTGAACATGACCTCACCGTCGACGACCCGCACGAACGTGTGCCCCGCCCTGATCAGGGCGGCGACGCTCTGGCGGTAGACCTGGCCCGAGCCCCAGTACGGCGGGTAGCCGATCTCCTCGGTGAACATGGCCGCCGCCGCCGGCATCACCAGGTCCACCTCATCGATTCGAGCCGGACGGACCGCTGGGTCGCGGGCCACCCCTGGCGGAACGGGGCCGGCGGTGGCCATCACCGGCTGGTGCTTGCGCACCTCGCGGGGCCTGCCCCAGGTGGGCCTCAGCTCCGCCCACAGGGGCAGCACCATGTCAGCGGGTCCGAACACCGATGAGCAGTGGCGCCGCCAGCGGTCGAGCTTGGTGGCGAACGCCTCCAGCGCGTCGACGTCGCACCCGACGGGGACGAGGTTCGCCGAGGCCCAACAGATGGCCTGCAGGCCGGAGCCGTCGGCGTAGCCCAACAGGGCACCGGGAGAGGTCACCAGCGCACCCTCGAGGATGCGCGCGGCCACAAAGACATTCGTGCGGGTATCGCGCGCGCAGACTTCCAGCGCCTGATCACGGTCCGCCGTGGTCAGGGCTCGTGCGGGACTCTTGGTGCGGAGCACGTCTCCAGCCTGCCTTGCGCCGGCTGCTCTGTCGACCGTCACCGCGGAATCGCGGCTTCAGCCCACGGTGACGACGGGACCAGTGGACTTTCCTTCGCCGTCCACCGGCTCGCCCATCTCTTCGGCGAGCCGCATGGCCTCCTCGATCAGGGTCTCGACGATCTGGGACTCAGGCACCGTCTTGATGATCTCGCCCTTGACGAAGATCTGGCCCTTGCCATTGCCCGACGCGACACCCAGATCGGCCTCACGAGCCTCGCCCGGCCCGTTCACGACGCAACCCATGACTGCCACGCGCAGAGGCACCTCGAGACCCTCCAGGCCAGCCGCGACCTGGTCAGCCAGGGTGTAGACGTCGACCTGGGCCCGACCGCACGAAGGGCACGAGACGATCTCCAGCTTGCGCGGGCGCAGGTTCAGGGACTGCAGGATCTGGTTGCCGACCTTGATCTCCTCGACCGGCGGGGCCGACAGCGAGACCCGGATGGTGTCGCCAATTCCTTTTGCCAGCAACGCTCCGAAGGCCACGGAGGACTTGATCGTCCCTTGAAAAGCTGGGCCGGCCTCGGTCACCCCGAGGTGTAGCGGCCAGTCTCCGCGGTCGGCCAGCAGCTCGTAGGCCCGGATCATCACCACCGGGTCGTTGTGCTTTACCGAGATCTTGAAGTCGTGGAAGTCGTGCTCCTCGAACAGGCTCGCCTCCCAGACCGCCGACTCGACCAGCGCCTCCGGAGTGGCCTTGCCGTACTTGGCCATGATCCGTGGGTCCAGCGAACCTGCGTTGACGCCGATCCGGATGGAGACGCCGGCATCCTTGGCGGCACGGGCGATCTGTCTGACCTGGTCGTCGAACTGGCGGATGTTGCCCGGGTTCACCCGGACCGCAGCGCAGCCGGCGTCGATCGCGGCGAAGACGTACTTGGGCTGGAAGTGGATGTCGGCGATGACCGGGATCTGGCTCTTCTTGGCGATCTCGGCCAGGGCGTCGGCGTCGTCCTGGGTGGGGCAGGCCACCCGAACGATGTCGCACCCGGTCGCGGTCAGCTCAGCGATCTGCTGCAGCGTCGCGTTCACGTCAGTGGTGGGGGTCGTGCACATCGACTGCACCGAGATGGGGGCGTCGCCACCGACCTCAACCTTGCCGACCTTGATCTTGCGGGACTTGCGCCGGGGGGAGACCGCCGGCGGCGGCAGGAGCGGCATACCCAGAGAAACCGACATGGCGACAGTATTCCTCACGTGCCGCGATGAGCGGCGTTCGGTGGAGCAGCGTTCGGTCGAGCGTGGCGATCAGCCGCCGAACTTGATCGGGTTCACCACATCGGCATACATCAGCAGGACGGACATGCCGATCAGCGCGACGGACACGACATAAGCGACAGGCAGGGCCTTGGCGACGTCGACGTAGCCGGGGTTGGGCCGGCCACGAAGCCTGGCAACCTGCCGCTTGAGGCCTTCCCACAGGGCACCGGCAGCATGCCCGCCGTCCAGGGGCAACAGCGGGATGAGGTTGAAGACGAACAGCGCAATGTTGAGGGACCCGATCAGGCTGATCAGGATGACAAACTTGGAGGCTCCTGAATCGGCCAACCCGGGAAGCTGACCGTCGGCGACCTCGCCGGCCACGCGTCCCACCCCGACCACGGACATCAGCGACGGATCCCGGACTCCTCCGCCGAAGGCTGCCTTGGCGATGCCGGCCATCTTCTGCGGGATCCTCAGCACCACGCCGGCGGTACGAGAGATCTGGTCTCCCACCAAGGCGGGAACAGCCGTGACAGGCTGCTTGACGATCTCGGCGCTCGGCGAGAAGCCCATGAAGCCGACGCGATCCGTGAGGGCCTTGCCGTCAGGGCCGACGACGAGGTTTCCGGCGGCGTCGACCCGCGGCACGTTGTTGAGGATCGGCGTGGCAGTCAGGTGGAGGGTCTTGCCGTCGCGTTCGACGACGACGCTGATCTGTCGGCCACCGTTGGGCCGGATCAGGGCGCGAACGTCGTCCCAGTTCCTCACCGGCTGACCGGCGAGGGAGGTGACCCTGTCGCCGGGGCGGATACCCGCGACGTTGGCTGGAGCCTGAGGGTCGGACGGCGAGCAGGTGGCGGGGGCGGAGCCGGTCGCCGGGACGGTCTGGACGCACTGCGACACGGCGCTGACGCGAGCGGTGATCTCGCCGATGCCGTACAGGGTGAAGATGCCGCCCAGAAGGACCACAGCGATGACCAGGTTCATGGTCGGGCCGCCGAGCATCACCACAAGCTTCTTGGGCGTCGAGAGCTTGTAGAAGACACGGTTCTCGTCGCCCGGTTTGACCTGCTCCATGGACTCGTCGCGTGCCTGGTCCATCAGCTGGGAGAAGCGGCCGGTGCTCGAGCCGCGCAACATCGACGGGTCCGCGCCGGGCTTGGGCGGGAACATCCCGATCATGCGGATGTAACCACCGAGCGGGATCGCCTTGAGGCCGTACTCGGTCTCGCCGCGTTGGCGCGACCAGACGGTCGGGCCGAAGCCGACCATGTACTGGGTGATCTTGACGCCGAACCGCTTGGCGGGCAGGAGGTGGCCGACCTCGTGCAAGGCGATGGAGACACTGATACCGAGGGCGACGAACAGCACGCCGAGGAGGTACATCACAGAACCAGCGTCTCACTTCCGGTAAGGCCCAGGACCACGCGGGCTCGTCGTCGCGCCCATGTCTCGGCGCTCAATACGGTATCAACGTCCAGCAGCGTCGAATTGTTCTCGGGGTGGTCGCTCCACTCGTCCACCACCCGTTCGACCGTGTCGACGATGTCGACGAAGCGAATGCTTCCGTGAAGAAACGCGGCAACGCACTCTTCGTTGGCTGCGTTGAAGACGGCGGGGAAGCAGGAGCCGGCCGCGCCCACCTTCCGGGCCAGCGAGACCGCGGGAAAGGCCTCCTCGTCCAGCGGGAAGAACTCCCACGTGGCTGCCTTCGTCCAGTCGACCGACGGGCCCGCGTCACGAACCCGGTCAGGCCAGGCCATCCCCAGGGCGATGGGGATCAGCATGCTCGGGGGGGAGACCTGGGCAATGGTGGAGCCGTCGACGAACTCCACCATCGAGTGGACCAGGGACTGCGGGTGGACGACGACCTCGATGCGCTCGAACGGTATGTCGAAGAGCAGGTGAGCCTCGATGACCTCCAGGCCCTTGTTGACCAGTGTTGCCGAGTTGGTGGTGATGACCGGTCCCATGGCCCAGGTCGGATGGGCAAGAGCCTGCTCGGGAGTGACCGACTCGAGCTCAGTGCGGGTCCTCCCCCGGAAAGGTCCGCCGCTGGCGGTGATCACCAGTTTGCGCACCTCGTCAGCCGTGCCACCGCGCAGGCACTGGGCGATAGCGCTGTGCTCACTGTCGACGGGGACGATCTGACCGGGCGCGGCCGCTGCCTTGACCAGCGAGCCACCGACGATCAGGGACTCCTTGTTGGCCAGGGCCAGGGTGGCGCCCGACGTGAGGGCAGCCAAGGTTGGACGCAAACCGATCGAGCCGGTGATGCCGTTCAGCACCACGTCTGCTCCACTCGCCGCCAGGTCGGTGCTGGCCTGCTCCCCGAAAAGAATCTGCGGCGCAAACCCCTGACGTCCAGCCTCAGCTGCCATCTGGTGGATAGCGGCGGCGATGATGTCATGCTCGCCTCGGGCAACACCAACCGCCTGGACATCCAGCGCGACCGCTTGACGGGCGAGCAGGTCGAGGTTGCCACCACCGGCGCTGATCGCGGTGACATGGAAGCGCGCAGGATTGGCGGCCACAACCTCGAGAGCCTGGGTGCCGATCGAACCTGTTGATCCCAGGATGACGATGCTGCGCGGTGAGGTCACTCCCCCATTGTCCCGTCACTGTCCATCCGCCGGGGCGAGGTGACCGGATCGGAACCTACTCGCGGAAGATTCGGTCGTCGACCAGCTCCTCCTCGACCCGTCCACCGTCGGTGTCGAACCTGCTGTTCTCGAAGCGCTTCCGGAACTCAAGGTCCACGTTGTCCACGCCATTGCGGTTCTTCTCGATGCTCATGACCACCCAGTGGTGGAAATGCTCGGCGTTGCCCGTGTTGAACATCAGGTGATGCCGGGCGACCACATCGAACTTGTGGTTGAGGATGAGCACGATGTCGGCTTCATGTGCGAGGGCTGAGGATCCGCGCAGGTCCCGGGCTCGCGTCCTCGAGGCGGCGGCCAAGCCACTCTTGTCGACCGCGACAAGGGCGAGAACAGCGACAGAGAGGTCCAACGCCATGTCCTTGAGCCCCTCAACGACCACGGTGATCCGGTCTTCCTCCGACAACTGGACGGACCGGCGCCGATCCCCCAGAAGCGCGGCGGCTTTGACCTTCTGAAGGTAGTCGACCACCACGAAAGGCGTCTTACCCGTACGATCGCGGATCGACTCGATGGTCGATCTCATGACCTCGACATCGGTTTGGGCTCCGCTGGAACGGTGTAGGTGCAGCCGATCGCAATAGCCTTCCAGCGCCTCGACCGCCTCGGCGCCTCCCTCAGTGCCGAACAGCCGTCCCTCCATCATCATCCGACCCGGACCCTGTGACATGCGGAACGCCTGACGGACGGCAGGCAGCTGAACCGCAGCTGGACCGGCGATCTCGGCGGCCTCCATGACGATCAGCCGCTCCAACAAAGAGTGGTAGTCATGCTCGAACGAGAAGAAGACGACGCTGTGGCCGGATGCGACGAGGTTGCGCGCCATCTGCAGGGCAAACGTGGTCTTGCCCAGACCCGGTCCTCCGCCCAGGAGCACCAACTCACCTGCACGGAACCCGCCGGTCAGCGTGGAGTCCAAGCGGGCGAAGCCGGACGGCCAGACCTTGGCTCCGGCTGGCTCATCGGCACTCAGCACTTCGTTGGTCTCTTCAAGAACCACGCGCAACGTCTTGAGCCGCTCCGCCAAGGAGTTTGCATCCTGCATGATGCTTGTTTCTTGCATGGTCATGGCTTATTTCAGCACGAAGTCGCCTGGTCGACCGCTATTCGACGAATATCCGCTCGTCGATCAGCTGTTCGGCGACATATCCGCCGACGGTCTCGAACCTGCCTTGTTCGAAGCGCTTCCGGAACTCCAGGTCCACCTTGTCCACGCCATTGCGATTCTTCTCGATGGTCATGACCACCCAGCCCCGGAAGCGATCAGCGTTGGCCACGTCATAGATCAGGTGATGCCGGGCGACCACGTCGTACTTGTCGTTGATGATGAGCACGATGTCGGGCTCGTAGGCAAGGGCCGATGAACCGCGCAGGTCATGAACCCTCATGCGTTTGCCGCTGACCAGACCGCTCTTGTCCGCCGCGACGATGGCCACCACAGGGAGAGACAGCTCCAGTGCCAGATCCTTGAGCGCCTCGACAACAAGGGTGACCCGCTCATCCTCTGACATACCGGCGGACTTGGGGACATGGACTTTCTGGAGGTAGTCCACAACCACGAACGGCTCTTCCCCCGTGTCCTCACGGATGGTCTCGATGACCTGTCGCATGGCTTCGACGTCGGTGTCGGACCCGTTGGAACGGTGCAGGTGCAGCCCCCGGGCATAACGCTGAAGCGCCCGAACCGCCTCGACCCCACCCAGGGTGCCATCGAGTCGCCCCTCCAACGTCTGCTCCGAGCTGTGCTGTGCCTCGAACGCCTGGCGGACCCGGTGCAGCGGAACCGCTGTGGGACCGGCAATCTCGGCTGCCTCCATGGCGATCAACCGCTCGAGCAGAGTGTGGTTGTCGTGCTCGAACGAGAAGTAGACCGCACTGCGGTTGGTGGCGACGAGGTTGCGCATCACCTGCAGCGCGAACGTGGTCTTGCCCAGACCCTGCGGACCGCCAAGAATCATCAGCTCACCCGAACGGAACCCACCGGTGAGCGCTTTGTCGAGGGCCCCAAAGCCGGACGGCCACACCTTGGCGCCGGCGACCTGACCGGCCTTCAGCCGGTCGTTGGTCTCCTCCAGGAGGCTGTGCAGGGACTGTAGCCGCCCCGTAATCATGTCCGTCGCCGCCGTTGACTCCAGCACTGTCATGGTTGATTGCACCACAAAAAGGGGCGAGAACTCAGCGATCAGTCGAGGTCTGACCGAACGGCTGATGCCCGCCAGAGCCCGGCGTGGCCCGTCCCAAGCGAGTTCTCGGATCAGCGACCGTCGAGAAGCGGCTGAGCGGGGTCCCATACTGTGCCGTTGCGAGCGTCCTGACGGCGTCGTGCGATAGCCGAGAGCGCCTCCAGAACGACGCGATTGGCCAGTGCGGCGGTGATGTCAGCGTGGTCGAAGGGTGGGCTTACCTCGACAATGTCGACGCCGACCACGGGCAGCTCAAGGCAGATCCGCCGCACCGAGTCCAGCAGCTCGCGAGCAGTCAGGCCGCCTGGCTCGGGAGTGCCGGTGCCCGGCGCGTGGCCGGGGTCGCAGACGTCGATGTCCACCGAGAGAAACACGCCATCGCACTCGTCCATCGCGATGACGAAAGCCTCGGTCAGGCAGTCCTCCAAACCCCGGCGACCGATCTCAGTCATCTCGTACGAGCGCATCCCCTGGACGGCCATCCAGTCCAGTGTCTCGGGTGGCGGCCAATAGCCCCGCAAACCGATCTGGAGGAACCGGTCGCCGCGCAGGGCGCCCGACTCGATCAACCGGCGCATCGGCTGACCGTGTCCCCACAGGGAGCCGAACTCGATGTCGCCGGTGTCGGCGTGCGCGTCGAAGTGAAGCATCGAGACCCGGCCGTGCCCGAGCACGTTGGCCACGCCCTTGGCGTCGGGAAACGCGATGGAGTGGTCACCGCCGAGCACGATCGGTATGGCGCCCGCGCGGGTCACCTTCTCGACGGCTGACTCGAGCGCGGGGAGTGCCTTCTCGATGTCGCCCGAGTACATCTCGACGTCGCCGGCGTCGAGCACCCTGAGGTCAACCAGACCATCAGTTCGAAGGGCAAGGCTCGGGCGTGATCCGTCATGCGGCAGGTAGTCCGTCATCCGGATCGCCATCGGGCCGAACCGGGCTCCCGGGCGGTTCGAGGTTCCACCATCAAAGGGCGCCCCAAGGATCACGACGTCCGCGTCGGCATACGTCCCGGGCTCGTCGAGGTCACAACGCGGCACGCCCAGGAACGTGATGTCAGGTCCGAACTGCGGGCCGTAGCGAGTCATTGCAGTGATCCTCATTCCAGCAAACGTCGTTTGGCAACCAAGTGTCCGGCTCAGGAGTCGAAACCCAGGCCCAGCCTGTCCAGCAACCGTAGCCAGATGTCGCGCTGCCCACCATGTTCGTCGGCTCGCGCGATGCTGCGTCTTGTCATCTGAATCCCCAGCCAGCGCAACGGCTCCGGCGGCCAGGGCAACGGCGGACGCCGCACCATCTCCAGCCGGGTGCGGTCGTTGTCCCTGCCGGCCAACAGATCCAGACAGACCTGGGCACCGAACCGTGACGCGCCAACGCCCAACCCGGTGTATCCCAGGACCGAGACGACCTTGCCCCCGAAGGCCCGCTGCCACGAGGCGCTGAACCGGGTTGACGTGTCGATGGCACCACCCCACGTGTGCGTGACGCGCACCCCTTGCAGGCCAGGGAAGGTCGCGAGCATGTGGCGGTAGAGCAGCTGCTCGGTCTCGGGACGACGCTGGCGTCGTTCGGACAGGTCGGAGCCGTAGTAGTACAGGGCGTCATAGCCGCCGAAGACGAGCCTGTTGTCACCGGTGAGTCGGTAGTAGTGGAACTGGTTTCCGCCATCTCCGACGCCCTGTCGGCCCTGCCAACCCAGCGAGGCACGCATGCTCGGGCTCAGCGGCTCTGTGGCAATGATGTGATCCCACACCGGAACGACATACGGGCGAGCTCGCCGAAGTGGAGAGGGGAAGACATTTGTGGCCAGGACCACCTGGCGGGCGCGCACGGTGCCGGTCGCCGTGGTCAGTGCGACCCGCTCTCCTGCCGAGCGCAGCCGCTGCACCCGTGTCGACTCATGGATCCGGCCGCCGGAGCTCTCGACGGCATCGGCCAGACCCCACGCCAGCCGCGCCGGGTTGACCATGGCGACACCGCGCCGATCCAGGAGGCCCCCCGTGTATGTCGGTGAGTCGACGAGCGCTCGGGTCTGAGCGGCAGTCAGGAGCTCGACATCTTCGCCCAGATCGCGCATCGTCCGGTGAAGGCTGCCCAGATCCTCCAGCTGCCACGGCTCGACCGCCACGTCGAGCTCCCCGGTGCGTTCGAAGTCGCAGTCGATGCCACGCTCGCGGATCGTCGCCTCGATCGCGTCGAGGTTGGCTACGCCCAAACGCTGCAGCAGCGGCATCTCGCCGGGCCAGCGCGCCAGACCGTTGCCCACCCCGTGGGTCAGGCTGGCCGCGCAGAATCCACCATTGCGCCCCGTCGCGGCCCAGCCAAGCCGCTCGGCCTCGAGCACCACGACCTCGCTCTGGGGATCTTCCTCCAACGCGAGAAGCGCCGCCCACAGGCCTGAGAATCCCCCACCGACAACCGCGAGATCGACGTCGCGATCGCCCTCAAGCGCAGCCCGGGGCTCGGGCCGGCTGCTGTCGTCCTGCCACAAGGGGGTGGATGACGCATGCTCAAGGGCCGCTTCGGCCTCGCGCGTCGCCATCACGTCTGCCTCGCGCATCCACACCGGGTCGTTCTCGCACGCACAGGCGGCACGGTCAGGCAACCACCTTGGCGCGTCGGTTGCTGATCAGCTGGCCGGTTGCGACCAGGAGCAGGGCCGCCAGAAACATGACTGTGCCGATGACGTTGATCTGCACGGGTGTTCCCCGCTGGGCCGCGCCCCAGACATACATCGGGAAGGTCACCGAGCTCGGGCTCGCATTGAAGTTGGTGATGATGTAGTCGTCGAACGAGAGAGAGAAGGCGAGCAGCGCCCCGGCCGCGATACCGGGAGCCACCAGCGGCAGAGTCACCCGGACGAAGGCCTGGAACGGGTTGGCGAAGAGGTCCGCCGCAGCCTGCTCCAGACGGGGGTCGAGGGAGGCGATTCGCGCCTTCACCGTGACCACGACGAAAGACAGGCAGAACAGGATGTGCGCGATCAGGATGGTGACCGTGCCGGGCGCGATACCCATCGCGATGAAAAGAGTCAACAGGCTGGAACCCATGACGACCTCGGGTGTGGCCATGGGCAGGAAGATGAGCAGGTTCGTCGTCGAGCGTCCCCGGAAGCGATGCCGACCGATGGCGAACGCGACCATGGTCCCGAGGACCGTCGAGACGAAGGTGGCGATGAATCCGATGCGCAGACTGAGCCCCAGTGACTCACAGATACCCGGGGTGCCGCAGGGGTTGGTCCAGGCGTCCAGCGAAAAACGCGTCCATTGGTAGTTGTAGTTCCCGTTGGGCTTGTTGAACGAGAACACGATCACGACGATGTTGGGGATGAGCAGGTACCCCAGGACGGCCAGCCCGGCCATGGCGACGAGGTGCGCGCGGATCCAACGCATCAGACCAGCTCCTCGGTCCCGGCACGCCGGACGTAGACGGCGACGATCACGACGATGATCAACATCAGCACGAAGGACAGCGCGGCTGCCGTGGCATAGTCCTGGATCCGCAGGAACTCCGAGTCGATGACCTGGCCGATCATGACCGTCCGGGTATTGCCAAGCAGCCGGGAGTTGATGAAGTCGCCAGCCGCAGGGATGAACGTGAGCAGCGTGCCCCCGACCACGCCCGGCAGAGACAGTGGCCAGGTGACCCTCCAGAACGTCTTGATCGGTGCGGCATAGAGATCCCCGGCGGCCTCGATGAGGCTGTGGTCAAGGCGCTCGAGACTGGCATAGAGCGGCAGGATCATGAACGGAAGGAAGTTGTAGGTCAGACCGCAGATCACCGCAAACCGCGAGTTCATCAGCGAGTCGTTGTTCGTGAGATTCAGCCATTGCAGCAGGTCGGTGAGATGGGTCGAACGGGCAAAACTGGACACCGGTCCGTTGTCGGTGAGAATCGTCTGCCAGGCGAGGGTGCGGATCAAGAAGCTCGTGAAGAAGGGGGCGATCACCAGCACAAGCAGGAAGTTCTTCCACCTGCCGGACTTCTGGGCGATGAAGTACGCCAGCGGGTAGGCGAAGAACAGGGTCAGAACGGTGGCACTGCCCGCGAAGAAGATCGACCTCGCGAAGTGGGGCCAGAAGCGCGACAGCGCGTCGAGGTAGGTCTGGAAGTGCCAGGTCAGCGTGTAACCGGTCTCGACGTTTCCGGTCTGTAGCGACTGGGAGGCCAACGACAGCGTGGGCACGACGAAGAACACCACCAGCCAGGCCATTCCCGGCAGGAGCAGCAGGTATGGCGTGTAGTTGGGTCTCGCCCGTCGCGGGCGCGACAGCCCCGGTGGCGCCGGGTCGTCCACCGGCGCGGACATGGGCCCGGTCACTACGCGGCTCCGCTGTCGTCCGCCTGGTCCTGTGCGCCGGCGTGCGCGTCCTGCTTCGCGTCCAGGGCGAAGCCGTGCTCGGGAGCCCAGCCGAGGGTGACCTGCGCGCCGGCGGCGGCGCGCGGCGTACCGTCGTTATGCTGCACGACCATGAGCTCCTGCCCCCACGGCAGCCGAATCAGATAGTTGGTGGCCAGCCCGGTGAACGAGGCATCAGTGACGACACCCGTGAGTCGATTGATTTCGGCCGACCCGTCATGCGTCGCCCCAGCTGCCACCAGCCGAAGCTTCTCGGGCCGCACCCCGAGCCACACCGACGACGCGTCGTCCACGAGGCGCTCCACCGGAAGACGCAAGCTCACGCCGTGGACGTCGAGCTCGGCGATGCTCCCCGCGCGACTCTTGACCGTGGCCTCCAACAGGTTCGACTGCCCGAGGAAGTTGGCCACGAAGGTCGACTTCGGTTTTTCGTAGAGCGTTGCCGGGTCACCCACCTGCTCGAGGTGGCCGCGGTTCATGACCGCAATGGTGTCGGCCATCGTCATGGCCTCTTCCTGGTCGTGTGTCACGTGGACGAAGGTGAGCCCGACCTCGGACTGGATGATCTTGAGCTCGATCTGCATCTGCCTGCGCAGCTTCAGGTCGAGAGCTCCCAGAGGTTCGTCGAGGAGCAGGACGTCGGGCCGGTTGACGATGGCCCGCGCCAGCGCCACACGCTGCTGCATGCCACCGGAGAGCTGACCGGGCTTCTTCTTCGCGATGTGCGCCAGCTGGACGAGCTCGAGCGCCTCCATTGCCATGGCCCGGTGATCCGACACCTTGCGGCGGCGCAACCCGAAAGCGACGTTGTCGATGACGCTCAGGTGAGGAAACAACGCGTAGTTCTGGAAGACCGTGTTGACATTGCGTTGGTAGGCCTTGGTATCGGTGATGTCCTTGTCACCAATCCAGATCTGGCCAATGGTCGGCCGGTCCAGCCCGGCGACCATCCTCAGCGTCGTCGTCTTGCCACACCCCGAGGGGCCGAGCAAGGCAAAGAACGACCCGCGCGGAATCTCCAGCTCGAGCTGGTCCACCGCGGTGAACGTGTCGTACCTCTTCGTGACATTCGTCAGTCTCAGGTCACCTGAGGTCTCCTCGGTCACCGACCCACTCAACCCGTCACCACCGTCTGGAACTTGCGGTTGTAGTTGGTCTCCTCTTCGGCGGTCAGCCCGCGGAACACGTGCGAACGGGACAGGACCTCCTGCGACGGGAAGATCAGCGGGTTCCCCGCAACGCCGGGGTCGCTCTTCATCAGCGCCTCCTTCACGTTCTTTACGGGGGAGATGTAGTTGACGTAATCGACGACCTGGGCCATGACGGCGGGGTCGTAGTAGTAGTTGATCAGAATCTCGGCGTTCTTCTTGTGCTTGGCCAGGTTGGGGATCACGAAGTTGTCAGACCAGACCATGAAGCCCTTTTGTGGCAGGGCGTAGCCGAGGCTTGGGTTGTCCGCCTTGAGCTGGACGATGTCGCCGGTCCACGCTATGCACGCCGCGGTGTCGCCGGAAGCCAACGGCTTGGTGTAGTCGTTGCCGGTGAATCCCTTGAGCTGCCCGGCGTCCTTGGCCTTCTGGATCTCGGAGATGGCGGCGTCGAAGTCCGCGTCGGTGAAGCTGGCCGGGTCCTTGCCAAGGGCAATCAGGACCAGCCCGACCGTGTCGCGCATCTCGGTGAGCAGCGTGACCTTGCCCTTGAGCTTGGGATCCGTCAGCAGCTGGTCGATGGTCTCGATCTTCTTGTCACCGGTGGACTTGGGGTTCCATGCGATCCCGGTGAACCCGCTCTGCCAAGGCAGCGAGTACAGCCGCCCCTTGTCGAAGCCCACGTTGAGCAACGAGTCCTCCACGTTGCCGTGGTTGGGGATGTTGGCCAGGTCGAACTTCTGGACGTAGTCCAGCCGGATCATCCTGGCTACCATCCAGTCGGTGCTGACCCACGTGTCTCGGCCAGTGTCGGAGCCGGCGTCAAGCAGGGGGCGCACCTTGGCATAGAACTCGTCGTTGTCGTTGTAGTCCTCGGTGTAGTTGACCTTGATCCCGGTCTTCTTGGTGAACTCGTCCAGGGTCGGGTGGCTCTTGGTCTTCTCGTCGATGTCCAGGTAGGACGGCCAGTTCGACCAGTTCACCAGCTTGTCCGTGTCGGACGCGTCCGTGGCCGCCTTGACCCTGGCCTGGGTCGTGGCACCAGGTGCGGGGGTCTTGCCTGCAGAGCCGCAGGCCGCCAGTCCAGCCACACCGGCGAGACCAGCCACGCCGGCCATTGCCGTACGCCGTGAAACCAGACCTCGAGCCAATGCCGCCTGGAACGCCGACGGAACCTGATCACTCATGAACGCTCCTTGGATTGCTGGGTGAGCTGAAACTGGGGTGAACCATGATCTAGGCGTCGATGTTGGCCATGACGTGCTTAATCCGTGTGTAGTCCTCAAAGCCGTACATGGAAAGGTCTTTGCCGTATCCGCTGTGTTTGAAGCCACCGTGCGGCATCTCGGCCACGATGGGAATGTGGGTGTTGATCCACACGCACCCGAAGTCCAGCTTTCGCGACATCCGCATGGCCCGGCCGAAGTCCTTGGTCCAGACACTGCTGGCCAGTCCGTAGTCGACGCCGTTGGCCCAGTCGAGCGCCTCGGCCTCGTCGGTGAACTTCTGCACCGTGATGACGGGCCCGAAGATCTCGCGCTGGATCGCCTCGTCATTCTGTCGTAGCCCGGACAGCACGGTCGGTGCGAAGAAGTAGCCGTCCCCGAGCCCGGTGACCCGACTCCCGCCTGCGGAGATCGTGGCGTGATCAGGCAACCGGGACAGGAAACCCTCGACGTGCGCGAGCTGGTTGACATTGTTGACCGGTCCGAAGGTCGCGTCCTCGTCGCCGGGGAGACCGACCTTGACGGTGGACCGGGCGTGCTGCGCCAGTGCGGCCACGAAGTCGTCGTAGATGCCCGCACCAGCGATGACGCGCGTGGCGGCGGTGCAGTCCTGTCCTGCGTTGAAGTACCCGGCAGCCGCGATGCCCTCCACGGCTGCCTCGAGATCCGCGTCATCGAAGACGACGACGGGCGCCTTGCCACCGAGCTCGAGGTGAACCCGCTTGATATCGCGAGAGGCGCTCTCGGCGACCTGCATGCCGGCGCGAACCGAGCCGGTGATCGCGACCATGGCAGGCGTCTTGTGCTCGATGAGCGCGCGCCCCGTGTCGCGGTCACCGGTGATCACGTTGAACGTGCCCGCCGGGAGGAACTCGGAGGCGATCTCGGCCAGGAGCAGCGTGGTCTCCGGCGTCGTATCGCTTGGCTTGAGGACCACGGTGTTGCCGGCCGCGAGCGCCGGCGCGATCTTCCAGACGGCCATCATCATCGGGTAGTTCCACGGCGTCACCTGTCCGACGACGCCGATTGGCTCACGACGGACCCAGGACGTGTGACCCTTCATGTACTCACCGGCCGCCCGCCCCTCAAGGACCCGGGCGGCACCGGCGAAGAAGCGGATCTGGTCGATCATCGGCGGCATCTCTTCGCTGGCCGTGACCGCGTACGGCTTGCCCGTGTTCTCCGTCTCGAGGTGCACGAACTCATCAGCGCGGGCCTCGACCGCGTCAGCGAACTTCAGCATCGCCAGCTGACGCTCGGCGGGGGTCGTCTCGCCCCACACCTCGAAGGCTGCTGCAGCGGCGGCGTACGCGCGGTCCACATCCGCCGCGGAGGACACGGGTGCCGTGGCGACCACCTGGGCGGTCACCGGGCTGATGATGTCCGAGGTCGCGTCGCTCTCGGGCTCGACATACTCGCCGTTGACAAAGTTGCGAAGGATGCGGGGACTAGCACTCACAACAGACTCCTGATGCGTACGGGTTCCGGTTCAGGGCACTCTAACCATAGAAATGGCCTTTTCAACAGGGCTGTGGCCGAATCTATGCTGAATCCGTTGTCCAGCTGGGACCTGGGCAACGGTTTCCGTCGTGCGAGGACTTGCCAAACGGGCCCTTGACCAGACACCATCGCCTCGTGAGCCCACGCAAATCGGCGATCAACAATCACCGGCCGGTCGACCGCAAGTCCGCCAGCGGTGCGCTCGACGACGTCTCGAAGTCGATCATCGAGCATCTGCAGACCGACGGACGCCGTTCCTACGCGGCCATCGCCAAGAGCGTGGGACTGTCCGAGGCCGCCGTCCGGCAGCGCGTGCAGCGCCTGCTCGACAGCGACGTCATGCAGATCGTGGCGGTCACGGACCCTCTGCAGATGGGCTTCACCCGCCAGGCCATGGTCGGCATCCGGGCCGAGGGCGAGCTGAATCTCGTCGCCGATCGCCTGACCGCGATGCCCGAGGTGGATTACGTCGTCACCACGGCCGGCAGCTTTGACCTGATCATCGAGGTCGTCTGCGAGGACGACGACGAGCTGCTCAACCTGTTGTCGCGACGGATCCGCACCCTGCCGGGTGTGGTATCCACCGAGACATTCGTCTATCTGAAACTCAACAAGCAGCACTACAACTGGGGTACACGATGACCACCGCTGAGACAAGCAAGAACGCCAACCGTCCGTCCGGCACCACACCTGCAGGCACGGCATACGCCGAAGCTGCCCGCGACCACCTGTGGATGTCCTTCACCCGCCAGTCCACCTACGAGCCCAAGGAGTCCGGCGGCGCGGGTGGTTCGGTGCCCATCATCGTCAAGGGTGAGGGCGCCTACCTCTGGGACGACCGGGGACGCAAGTACATCGACGGGCTGGCCGGGCTGTTCACCGTCCAGGTCGGCCACGGCCGCGAGGAGCTGGCCGAGGCGGCCGCCAAGCAGGCACGCGAGCTGGCCTTCTTCCCCCTCTGGTCCTATGCCCACCCGCGCGCCATCGAGCTGGCAGAGCGGCTGGCGGCCGACGCGCCTGGTGACCTCAACCGGGTCTTCTTCACCACCGGCGGTGGTGAGGCGGTCGAGTCAGCCTGGAAGCTGGCCAAGCAGTACTTCAAGCTCACCGGCAAACCGGGCAAGTACAAGGTGATCAGCCGCAGCATCGCCTACCACGGCACCCCCCAGGGCGCACTGTCCATCACCGGCATCCCCGATGCCAAGATCCCGTTCGAGCCGCTGGTCCCCGGAGGTGTCAAGGTCCCCAACACCAACCTGTATCGCGCGCCGGAGCACCTTCGCCAGGACCCGAAGGCGTTCGGCCGCTACGCCGCCGACCGCATCGCCGAGGCGATCGAGTTCGAGGGCCCGGACTCGGTCGCGGCGGTGTTTCTCGAGCCGGTGCAGAACTCCGGCGGCTGCTTCCCGCCGCCACCCGGCTACTTCGAGCGGGTCCGCGAGATCTGCGACGAGTACGACGTGCTGCTGGTCTCCGACGAGGTCATCTGCGCCTTCGGCCGGATCGGCAGCATGTTCGCCAGCACCGACTTCGGATACCAGCCGGACATCATCACCGTCGCCAAGGGGATGACCTCGGGGTACTCCCCCATCGGCGCGATGATCGCCAGCGACCGGCTGTTCGAGCCCTTCAGGCACGGCCATGAGATGTTCGCCCACGGCTACACCTTTGGCGGCCACCCCGTCTCCGCGGCTGTCGCGATGGCCAACCTGGACATCTTCGAGCGTGAGGGCCTCAACCAGCACGTGAAGGACAACGCGCCGCTGTTCCGGGCCACCCTGGACAAGCTGCTGGATCTGCCGCTGGTCGGCGATGTCCGCGGCGAGGGCTATTTCTACGGGATCGAGCTGGTCAAGGACAAGACGACCCGAGAGACGTTCGACGACGACGAGAGTGAGCGTCTGCTGCGTGGGTTCCTGTCCAAGGCGTTGTTCGACGCCGGCCTCTACTGCCGAGCCGACGACCGCGGCGACCCGGTGATCCAGCTCGCACCACCGCTGATCATCGGCCAGCCCGAGTTCGACGACATCGAGCAGCGCCTGCGCTCCGTCCTGACCGAGGCCGAGAACCACCTGTGAG
>DASRVZ010000096.1:0-5523 GCA_035654835.1 Dermatophilaceae bacterium
CGCGGCCCCGCCGGCTGCGCGACGTTGCCGCCCACCCCGATTCCTACGGGTTCCCGCCGAACCACCCCGTGATGCACGGCTTCCTCGGTGTGCCGATTCGCATCCGGGACGAAGTGTTCGGCAACCTCTACCTGACCGAGAAGCAAGGCGACACCGAGAAGCAGGGCGACGCCGAGAAGCAGGGCGACGCAGCCTTCACCGCTGACGATGAGGCGATCCTGGTCGCCCTCGCTGCTGCTGCCGGTATCGCCATCGACAACGCTCGCCTGTATGAGCGCAGCCACCGTCTGCGTCGGTGGCTCGAGACCACCGCTGAGGTGACCCAGCTGCTGCTCGAGGGCATGGACGAGGCGTCGGCAATGGGTTTCCTGGCGAAACGCACTCTAGAGCTTTCCGAAGCCCAGCTGGCCATGGTGGCGCTGTACGACGAGGTCGGCGATCTGGTGATCAGAGCTGTCGAGAACGGCGAGCCTTCCGGAGCCGCAAAACCGGCTGGCGCGGTGCTCGGAACGGTTCTGCACAAGGGGTACTGGCGCGAGCTCATTGCGGAGCATGAGTCGGTTCTCCTGCTGACCAGGCTCGGTGACTCGACCATCGACAGTCTGTCCGCGGATGTCAGGGAGCTGGGTGATGCGGATCTGCACGGTCCTACGGCGCTGGTGCCGATCACCGTGGGCGACGACGAGGTCGGCGTGATCGGCGTCGCCTGGGCTGCGGACGCAGAGAACTACGTTGGCAATGTCGTGCCGCTCCTCTCAGCACTGGCCCAGGAGATGGGGCTGACCCTGGCGGCCGCTCGCGGCCAGCAGGATCGATCGCGGCTTGCTCTTCTGGAGGACCGCGACAGGATCGCTCGTGACATGCACGATCACGTGATCCAGCGACTCTTCGCAACGGGGCTTTCGCTGCAGGCCGCCGCACGCATGGCCGAGAGCACCAGCGTCCGCCGGCGGCTCGACGAAGCGGTGGATGACCTGGATGCGGCCATCAAGGACATTCGACACACGATCTTCGAGCTGCATCGGCCCACACCTTTTCGAGAGCTGCGCGAAGAGATCGTGGAACTGGTTCGGGTGTGCTCGAAGACCCTTGGCTTTTCGCCGAGTCTGACTATCGACGGATCCCTCGATGGGCTCGCGGCTGACTTTGAGGCCGATCTGGTCGCGGTCGTTCGCGAAGGGCTGGCGAACGTGGCCAGACATGCTCACGCCTCGAGCGCCAGCGTTCGTGTCACGAGCGGCGACACGATTCAGGTCGAGGTTGCCGACGATGGAGTCGGGGTCGCGCCGACCGCAGTTCACAGCGGTCTGGCCAACCTGCGCAAGCGCGCTGAGTCCCACGGAGGTTCGTTGACCGTCAGGGCGCGGACGCCGCGAGGGACGGTCCTGTTGTGGGAGGCACTGCCCGATCGCGCGTGATCACGGGACGTTCGTCACTTGCCCCGGCCTCGGCATGGGGGGGCATGCTGGCCCTATCAGGCCGCGCGTTTGAAAGGAGCTCCGAGATGCTCGTTCGCGAGATCATGACCAGCCCGGCATACAGGGTGCATGAGACTGCCTCCCTCGAGGCCGCGCTTCAGACGTTGGTGACCACCAGGGTGACCAGCCTCCCCGTCGTGGATGGTGGTGGGCGTTTGGTTGGCATCATCAGCGAGGCCGACGTGCTCCGCGAACACCTGGCGGCGGATCCCAGGGCACACATGCGCGTCGTACCGCCTGAGCCCGGACCGCTGCCGAGGACCGTCGCTGAGGTTATGACCGCGCATCCGCACACGGTCAGGGAGGACAGCGACGTCGCGGAGCTGGCGCAGACCTTCGCCCAGACGAGCTGGAAGAGCGTGCCGGTGGTCGAGGGCGATCTGCTGTTGGGTGTCGTCAGCCGCAGTGACGTGATCCGGGCAATGGCTCGGCCAGACAGCGAGATCGCTGCGGAAGTATCGGAGGCGTTCGCCGAGATCGGCCAGCATGGATGGCGGGCGGAGGTCGTCGAACGAATGGTTCACATCACAGGGACAGCTTCGGAGCGTGAGCGAGCGGCCGCCACGTCGATCGCGCAGTCCATCCTTGGCGTTCGTCGCGTCACGTCGGACGAGCCACAGGCCTGACCCGATCAGCGTCTGTCAGGCACGGTCTGTCGTTCCCCACGGTCTGTCGTGCCCGCGGCGGTCTACGGCGTGGCCTGACTCTCGGCGAGCACCACGGCACGCCCACCCTCAAGACGCGCGATCGGAACGCGCGGCGGTGAGCAGGAGACGTAGTCCACACCGATGGATACCAGCCTGCGTATCGATATCGGGTCACCCGCGTGCTCGCCGCAGACTCCCAGACCCAGGTCCGGACGCGCCCGACGCCCCTCCTCCACCGCGATGCGGACCAGCCGTCCGACGCCGACATCATCCAACGTCATGAACGGGTCCACATCGAGGAGCCCGGACTCGCGGTACTCGGCCAGGAACGCGCCCTCGGCGTCGTCACGCGACATGCCCCAGGTGGTTTGCGTCAAGTCGTTGGTGCCAAAGGAGAAGAAGTCGGCATCCAGCGCGAGACGGTCGGCGGTCAGTGCTGCTCTGGGCAGCTCGATCATCACGCCGATGGGGATCTTCAGCGTGGCGCCGACGGCGACGCACGCCGACTCGATCGCACCGCGCATGCGCGCCGCCGCAGCACTGAGCTCTGCAGGGTCAGCCACCAGGGGCACCATCAGCTCCGGGTGAGGGTCCATCCCCGCCGTCTTCAGCTCGAGGGTTGCGGTTGCCAGCGCGCGGACCTGCGCTTCGATGAGCTCGGGCACCACCGTCAGCAGCCGCACACCCCGAAGACCGAGCATGGGGTTGCCCTCGTGCCAACGGCGGACGCCGGCCAGCCGGCGAGCTGCCTGCGGATCCGGTGTTCCGCCGGGGGCATCGTTCAGTGCCACCTCGACGGAGAGCTCGGTCAGGTCTGGCAGGAACTCGTGCAGCGGTGGGTCCAGCAGGCGCACGACGACGGGGAGTCCGTCCATGGCTCGCAGGATGTCGAGGAAGTCCGTGTGCGCCAGCTCTTCGATGTCTGCCAAGGCCGCCGCGCGGTCGGACTCGTCACCCAGGACCATGTGCTCGACCAGAACGGCCCGTTCACCCAGCAGCATGTGTTCGGTGCGGCACAGACCGATGCCCTCTGCGCCCAGCCGCCTGGCCCGTTGCGCGTCGGAGCTCGTCTCGGCGTTGGCTCGGACGCCGATGAGCCGTCGATGGTCGGCGTGTGCCAGGAGCTGAAGCACCGCGGCGGCCAGCGAGCCGGCGACCGGCTCGGGCTGCTCGGCGCCTGACCCGTCATCAGGCTGCTTCTCGAGCAGCTCCGCGACCTGGCTCTGCCGCACGGCGAGGGCGCCACGGAAGATCTTGCCGGTCGTCCCGTCCACCGAGATGGTGTCGCCTTCCTTGATCGAACCGCCGGGGCAGACGGCGGAGCGGGCCTCGAGGTCGATGACAAGTCCGTCGACGCCGGCCACACAGGTACGCCCGATTCCGCGGGCGACCACCGCCGCGTGCGAGGTGCGACCGCCGCGCGCGGTCACGATGGCCACGGCTGCGAGCATGCCGCCGACGTCGTCAGCACTGGTCTCCGTACGCATCAGCACCACGTTGCGGCCCTCGGCTGCCTGGCTCACGGCCGTCTGTGCGTCGAACACGGCCTCGCCCACGGCTGCTCCGGGACTGGCTGCGAGGCCGGTCGCCAGAAGAAGCTCACCCTCGGCGGACATGAACCGGGGGTGCAGGAGGCTCTCGAGCTGGTATCCGTCCACCCGGCGCAGGGCTTCATCGAGGTCGATGAGCCCTTCGCCCACCATGGCGCTGGCAACGGTGAAGGCTGCAGCGGGGCTGCGCTTGCCAACCCGGGTCTGCAGGATCCACAGCGTGTTGTCCTCCACGGTGAACTCCACGTCACACAGGTCGCGGTAGTGCCGTTCCAGTGTGCGCAGGTGGCCTATCAGCTGCGTGTAGACCGCGGGCGCCCTATCAGAGAGGTCCTGCAAGGGGAGAGGCGTCCGGCTGCCGTTGACCACGTCCTCCCCCTGGGCATTGGGAAGGTAGTCCCCGTAGACGCCGGGCTCGCCTGTGGCCGGGTCGCGGGTGAAGCAGACGCCGCTGCCCGAGTCGGGTCCGGTGTTGCCATAGACCATCTCGACGATGTTGACCGCCGTGCCGGCGTCGTCGCCAATGCCTTGGTGCTTGCGGTAGGTCATCGCGCGCGGGACATTCCAGGAGGAGAAGACGGCGTCGATGGTGCGGCGGATCTGCTCACGGGGGTCCTGTGGCAGGTCCTCACCGACCTCATTCACCAAGGTGCGGCGGAAGTCGGTCGTGAGCTTCTTCAGCGAGGCCGCATCCAGCTCGGTGTCACTGAGCACGCCGGCCTCACGTCGTGCCGCGACAAGCGCTACTTCAAAGAGCTCGCCGTCGACCCCAAGAACCGTTCGCCCGTACATCTGCACGAGCCGTCGATAGCAGTCCCAGGCGAATCGCTCACCACCACGGCCGATCAGCCCCGGTATGACCGCATCCGTGAGACCGACGTTCAGGACGGTTTCCATCATCCCCGGCATCGAGCGTTTGGCACCCGAACGCACAGACACCAGAAGGGGATCCGCGGGATCGCCGAGTTGTCGACCGGTCATGCTCTCCAGCTGAGCGAGATGTATGCCGACCTGATGGTCCAGATCCTCAGGCTCCCGACCGAGGGTGAGGTAGTGGCGACAGGCGGCGGTCGTGATGGTGAACCCATGCGGGACCGGCAGGCCGAGTCGGGTCATCTCGGCCAGGTTCGCGCCCTTGCCGCCCATCAGGTCCGACATGGACATGTCGCCGTCGGCGAAGGCGACGACAAAGGGGGCGGTGGCGGCCTTGGAGTTGACGGTCAGTGACATGTTGTCCTCCCGGAACATCCTGACGGGGTCGGGCTAGAGATCCGTTGGCGCGGGGCTAGCTCATATATCCAATGTTTACCATGTTGCCTCGTGTCAAGATGCCCGCGTACGGGTCTTCGTTGCCTCACGAGTGGATGCCCGCGTAGCAGCTGGTGCTTTCACTGGTAGCCGGGCAGGTGGGTGCTTGGCACGGACGAGGTCCAGCAGCTGGTCTTGCAAGGCCAGGAGGTCGCGGCGGATCGCAGCCGGGTTCAGCTGCTCGTACTGCCCGGCCAGGTCGATCTTGACCGTCTCGGGGACTCGTCTGTCGGCCAGGACCTGCTGGTAGGGAGTCTTCGCGGTGGCGTACTTCTTGGTCACCTTCGCGCCGTGGCGATGTTTCTCGAGCAGTCGCTGTTGGGGTGAGAAGTAGTTGGTCTGCAGCCGCAGTTGCACGTAGATCTGGTTGAGTAGCTCCAGCTCGGGCGGGGTGTCGTAGCGGTGGTAGCCGACCGCGTTCCGCACCACTGACCAGTTCTTCTGCTCCACATGGCAGCCGTCGTTCTTGTTGCCCGACCGTGAGCGGGTGAAGGTGATTTCCTCCTTCTGGCAGTAGGCCAGCAGGTGGTTGTTGATGAA
>DASRVZ010000097.1:0-8910 GCA_035654835.1 Dermatophilaceae bacterium
CGGCGGCGTGCGGGGCTGGTTCGAGTACAGCGACCCGGTCGCCGCCGCCACGGTGGTCAACGGGCTGGACGCCCGCGCGGCGCGTCCCGCCGGCGCCGGAAACTCGCCGGCCCACCTTGCCCCCCGGCCGGACGGGTCCACGACCCGCGCCGGCCAGTACGCCCGTGCGCTGGTAGGGCTGTGTGCGGACGGGCTCGCGGGCAGCACGGGGGCGGGCAAGTCCAAGCCCGCCCGGCCGTTGCTGCTGGTGCACGTCGATCTGAGCCAGGTGCATGCCAACACCGCGGGGCAGGTCGAGTTGAACGTCCGTGGGTCGTTGCCCACGGTGACCGCTCGCACCCTGGAGGCCCTGGCCGTCGACGCCGACGTCCGCGCGGTGGTGTTCGACGGCGCGCGACCGCTGGCGGTATCGAAGAAGGTCAGGGCCAGAGCGATCCCGTCCGACACCCGGATGGCGGTGCGGGCAAGGGACAAGGCCTGCCGGTTCCCCGGCTCCAGTGACCCGGCGGGGCATTGCGATGTGCACCATGTCGTGCACCGCTACGCCGGCGGTGATCACTCACCGGACAACCTGGTGCTGTTGTCTCGGCGGACCCACACCATCGTCCACGACCACGGCTGGACACTCGCCCTCGATGCCCGCGACGGGGTGGTGACCGCGACCCGGGCGGGCCGCAGCTACCGCTCCCTGCCACGCGGCACACCGCTGTCCCCGACATCCAACCCGTCCGGGCACAAGTCGAAGCGACCGCCCAGGCCACCACCGGCACCGCCGCCCAACGCCGCAGGCGGTGAAGCCGACGCCGCCCAGCTGCCCTTCTAACCCTGCAGGCGCAGCACCCGGGGATGCCCCCACCTTGCTCGCCCATCCCGTATCCAGAAAGGCGTCGGAATGGTCAGGCAGGACGCTGAGGCAGCGATCGCCCGTTCCAAGTGGCCGATTCTCGTCACGGGTTTCGGGCTCGGTGCAATTCTGGACGGCATCATTCTTCACCAAGTGCTGCAATGGCATCACCTGGTGAGCGGTTACCGTACCGCCGATGCCCTAGCCGCGCTCGAATACAACACCTTCTGGGACGGAATCTTCCACCTGGTCTCGTGGGCGATTGTGTTCGGGGGCCTGCTGTGGCTGGTCCAGTCTCGATCCGATCTCCGAGAGGTCGGCCTCCGGCTCTATGTCGGCTGGACGTTGATGGGCTGGGGTGCCTTCAATATCGTGGACCAAGTGGTGTTCCACATGCTGCTCGGCGCCCACCACATCCGGATGGTCGACAACTACCAGATGTACGACTGGGGGTACACGGCGCTCGGGTGTCTTATTGATTCTCATCGCTCTGGCGATCACACGGAGCCAGCGCCGCCTGAAGGCCCCCATGAAGTGAGTGCTGCTCTTTGTGATATGGATACCGAAGCGAGTCTCACGGCAAGCCCTCTCGGCCGCCGCTCATTCCGGACGGACGCAGCTGCACTACGGCCCCGCTGTCAGCAGGGTCAACGCGCCCCAGCCGATCAGCACAGCCGCCCCCGCGTAGTGTATCCGTAGGGCGCGGGGTGCGACCTTCTCGGCCAGGATGAACCCGGCGATGGCGGCCATCCACACCAGGTGCATGGTGCCGACGACGAACAGCACGGCCATCAACGTCCAGCAGCAGCCGAGGCAGTAGGCACCGTGCCGGACACCCATGATCAGTGCGCCGGTGGCACCGTCGCGCCACTCGGCGATGAGGAAGGCGACCGGGGTGCGGCAGCGCCGCAGGCAGGTCTGCTTCCACGGCGTGATCTGGAACAGGCCGGCGAGCACAAGTACGACCCCGCCGGGGCCGGGACGCCTGATGGCCCCCAGCTCAGTCAGCAGCCCCGGCTGCTCGAGCGTCAGTTGCAGGATTGCGGCGAGCAGGCTGAACCCAACCCAGATGAGCACGTAGCCGGACAGGAACGAGGCAACCGTGCCAAGTCGGCTCGCGCTGGCGGAACCACGGCGCGTCCAGTCCGCGTAGGCGATGATCATCGGCGTGGCCGACGGGATCATCATCCCGACCATCATCGCCGCCCACATGGCCGAGAGCAGCACCAGCTGGTGGCCCGCCGACGGCATCGCGGATGCCATGTCCATCGACCTCGGCGGCATGCTCATACCACCGTTCAGCCGGACGGTGAAGGTCCAGGCGATGGCGGTGACCCCGGCCAGGCTCACGAACACAGCAGTCCGGTCCGCACGCCGTCTGAGCGAGACGCTGCTCATCGGGCTCAGGCCTGGTAGGCGAAGGGGGAGAAGAATCCGTTCTTCTCCGACAGCTCCCAGTGCAGCCCGTGGTCGTGGTAGCTGAGCTGCTTCGAGCGAGCCACCACCGCCGGGTAGCCCGACGCGATGCACAGCGGATGGCCGGTCACGGTCACGGGCTCGCCCGCCTGGCCCTCCATCGCCTCGATCTCCACCGATCCGACATCGGCGATGCGCAGGGAGCGGCGTCGGCCCTCGGCGGTGAAGTCAATGGCGACGCTGGAGATGCCGAGCACGTCGCCGATGTGAGCTGCCAGTCGTTGCGGGTGCCCTCCCGCTTGGCCGGTGAAGATGCGGGTCAGGGCGTCGGACTGCTTGCCGTCGGCGCGCTCGTCGAGGTACAGCGCCACCGTCCAGGGGACCTGTGCCATGTGGCCCGGAGAGTGCACGGCCAAGGCGACGTTGAGACCCTCGAGTCGCAGCTCCTCGGCACTGCCCTGTTCGATGTGCCAGCCGACCAGCACGGTGCACTCGCTCTCGGTCGGCTCGCTGAGGAACACGCAGGGGCATGCGGTGTCGCAGTTACAGGACTCGAAGTAGGTTCCGGAGAGGCTCCAGCTGGTTGCCATGTCTGCTCTTCCTGTTGGGGAAAAGCGACGCTAGGTCCGGCACCGACCCGTGCGCGTCGGTGGTACCACCCAACTATGGGTGCCCTGGGACGCCCGTTGGCGGCATGCCGCCAACGGGGGATGCAAGCGAGACGCGCAGGCTCGACGACTGCGAGCTATGCGTCGGGTCGGTCCCGGATCAAGGAAGCGGCGCGTGCAGCGATGGCGGCCCGCCCCGACTTCCCGTGCAAGCCCAGCTTGCCGTACATGTTGCCCATGTGACGTTCGACCGTCCGGACGCTCACGAACAGCTGCCGCGCGATCGCCTGGTTCGTCATGCCGGCTGCTACGCCGCGGAGGATTTCGGTCTCGCGTGCGGTCAGCAGGTCCTTCGCGACGTCGTCGTCGCTTGGCAGGCTCGGCAGGAACGCGTCGAGCTCGCGGAGGAAGACCTCCCATGCCGGCTCGTCCGCGAGGAGGATGTGGTTGCGTCCCTCCAGCGGCACGAAACGCGCACCGGGGATGGCGGACGCCACCAACCGTCCCTGTTCGAACGGCACGGCGGCATCGTCATGTGCGTGCAACACCAGCGTGGGGGTGACGACCTGTCCAACCAGGTCGGTGACGTCGACCTCCTCCCGCGCGAGCCGCATCTGCGCTGCGGTCGCCGCCGATGTGGACATCCGTTGCAGCTCGTCGAACCACTCCATCTGTTCATGGGTCGCGTCCGGGACGAACAGCGTCGTAAAGGCCCGGCGGAACGCCGGGTTGGCGCGGCCCCAGCCGGCTCGGATCATCGACAGCAGGGCCTCCGCTTCGGATCGTGCCGTCGACGACGGGTCGCGGCGTAACCGCCCCTGCGAGAAGGCGCCGCACAGGACGAGATGGCTGACACGAGCCGGATGTCGGACCGCGTACGCGATCGCGACCGCCCCACCGTTCGACAGCCCAAGGAGGGAGAACCGCTCCAGCCCGGCCGCATCGACGACGGCCTCCAGGTCCGCTACCCAGGCGTCGAGGGAGAAACGCGTGACGTCGCGGTCGGACAACCCCGACCCCCGCTCGTCATACCTCAGCAGCGTGCGGCCATCGGCGAGGCCCTCAAGCCAGTGGCGCCACAGCGGACTGTCCCAGTCGTACTGCAGGTGGGTCAACCAGGTGGCCACACGAACCAACGGCGGCCCGCTGCCATGCATCCCGAACGCGAGACG
Source organism: Dermatophilaceae bacterium (assembly GCA_035654835.1). Lineage (GTDB taxonomy): Bacteria > Actinomycetota > Actinomycetes > Actinomycetales > Dermatophilaceae > UBA4719. Next base: position 4,041 of record DASRVZ010000097.1, read on the forward strand.
GACTCCGTCAGAAGAAGCGCAGAAGCGGATGGCTTGCTTCACCATCCGCATGCTAGTGAACAGGCGCCCACCCCGACGGATGCAGCATCCGCTTCACGACCCGTCCCGTGCGCCACTTCCGTCATCGCCGCGTCGGCCCGTGGTGAGGACCGCCGCGGCACGAATGGCTAAGGGAGCCGGTACGTGGGGGTGCCTCAGCTACGACAGCTACCGCCGTCCGATGATGATTCGTGTGGCGGCCCCGGTCACCGCGCTGAAAACCATGCCGGCGCTGACCCCCGGCCACAGGGATGCGTTGTAGTCGGCGCCGCCTTCATAGGTGACCAGAAGATCTGCGGGTGGCTGATGGCCCAGCCCGTCACGCCGGCGACGGCCATCACGATGCCGGCGGTCAGGAACAGCCAGCCGAAAGAGAAAATGGACACAACCCCGAACACGAGCACGGCGGCGGTCCCCACCCAGTACCACACGCCGTTTGGTCGAAGCATCCTCTCCACCCTACCCTCCAGCATGCCCAAAAGAGGTGGCCGCTCTCTACCTGTGTCAAAACGAGCTTGCGACGCACGGGAAACGATGGACACCATCTATCGTGCGACCTTCGCCTGGGCGGTCGCCCAAGGCCCCCGGCAGATCGTTACTGCGCGCGAGGCGCATGACGAGCTGTACGGACAACAGGCTCCCGCACCCGTGAGGGCCTGAGGAGCTGCGCAGGCGTGCGACTCGATAGCCCAAATCGGTCTGAGGCGTCGTTGACCACGTGAGACCAATTCCGGTTACGTGGACTCAGAGCCGCTCATGCGGCCACGCCACTTCGGCAATGCGAGAGGGTTCTTCACATAGAGCGGCTCCGCACCGCCCATGATCCCGACGATGTTGTCAAGTGCGATCTTTATGCCCGTTGCCTGGGAGCTCGCACTGTTCCCGATGGCATGTGGCGTCAGGATCAGGCTCTCATGCTTGAGCCGGCGCAAAGCGCTATCAAGCGGAAGAGGTTCCTGCGCGTAGACATCGAGGGCCGCGCCAGCGATCCAGCGCTGCTCGAGCGCGTGGACAAGCGCCGCCTCATCAATGGCTTCACCACGTGCGGTGTTCACTACGTACGCGGACGTCTTCATAGCTCGAAAGGCATCCTCATCGAGTATGTTGCGCGTCTCATCCGTGAGCGCCACATGTATCGTCACGATGTCGGACTCCCGTAGCAGGTCCGTGAGATGGACCTTTTCGGCTCCGACCGCGTGACCCACCGCCGGTTCGACATAGGGGTCGTAGAAGACCACCCGAACGTCCCAGGCGGTGAACCGGCGGGCGACATTCGTTCCGACGCGCCCCAAACCGATGATGCCGACGGTCATACCCGCCAGAGTCGTGCCCATGAGGCCACGTTGCTTCCATTTGCCATCCGTGAGCAGCCGCTGCGCGGTCTGGAGTCGCTTGACCAACATGATCGCCAAACCCACGGTGGCCTCCGCCACGCCGATGTAGTTCTCCGGCGCGGGGCTGTTCACAACGACGATACCCAGCTCGGCTGCTGCCTCGAGATCTATCTTCTCCACCCCGATGGTGGCCTTCACGACCAGCTTCAGCCCCGGCGAAGACTCCAACACATGTCGTGTGATCCTGTCCCGCGTGGAGACAAGGGCTACGTCGGCATCCCGCAACAGGTCAATTAGGTCCTGCTCGCTGTACACCTCGCCTGGAAACTGATCGAAGGATTTTCCTAGGACCACCTCGCAACCGGCATCCTCAAGCGGCCTTTGCCACTCCAGTTGTTCCCATGGGCCCGTCGCCACAACGCGCCAACGCTTTTGCATCATCTAACCCTCCACGAACGGGGTATGTGCGTCTGAGGGAACCTCCGGACGCGATATCACCACTAGGCATCTGCATTATATGGCGCCGCAATGTCAGTTGGTATGAAGGGCGAAAGGAGAGGTCAACTCGGCGATGAGCTCGTCCGTGTTGCAAAGGGTAGCGTACTTGCTCCCAATGTCGCGCAGGTTGGCTTCGTGGGCGGCTGGGTCGCGATCCGCTACGCATTCCACTGGAACAACCAGATTCAGATCATACGAGAAGGCATCAGTGATCGTGGCGCGCACACAGCAGGACGTCGCCATCCCAACCACGATCAGCCTATCGACGCGGGCGCCCATGAGCTGGCTTATCAGCGGCGTACCGAAGAACGCGCTCGGCTTGCTCTTGGTGATAACGACCTCGCCAAGCTCCGGCTCCAGCTGTGGCGTGATCGTTATAGCCAGCTCGGCTTGTTCTGGTGACTGCTCGACCAGCCCGTTCATACGCACCCAGCCGCCCCGTTCCACGTCCGCGGCGGGGCTTCCCGTGCTGGTGAACCAGCGCTTACCCCCACGAGAGAACCACACCGGCAAACCGACGGACCTCGCAGCTTCGAGAACCCTCCGGCACTGCATGGCCGCCGTTGGTCCGGCCTCCTGGTCTGCCACCACCGGATCTGCCAATGAGCGAGCCATGTCAACAACCAGTAGGCCTACCTGTCCGACCGCCATTGCGTCCCCGAGAATCATCACTACATGCCCTTCAATCTTGTGGTAGGAGACTCGGCTGGATCAGCCGGGACCTTGTTGAGCATTGCGCAATATGCCTTCGTAGAGATCCACCCATTTCTCACTGTCGAAGACCGTGGCGACGTCAATCGTGAGGAAATCGATCTGCTCTGCGGCCCCTCCGGACCTCGCATCAGGAAGCGCCGGTATGCGGTCGAAGCCCGCGATGAGCTCTTGGGCGTCGGTCAGAAGCCATTCATGGAAGAGCAGTGCCGCCGCTGGATGAGGTGCCGAACATAGGACACCGGCGCCGTTGGGCCTCATGATGGTTGGGGAGAGTGCTGGCTTCCAGGTGAGGGGCGCGCCACTTGCGATGAGCCCGTCCACCAGATGGGGATAGTTGCTCACCGAGATGGCGTACTCGCCTGCGGCTAGCAACTCCATCTGTGTTGCGTGACCCGGCACGAGCGTCGAGTTCTCCGCCATGGCCGTGAAGAGCCCGTCGACCTCTTCCTCGCTCATCCCCTGCTCTAAGAAGTGCTGCCATAGTGTTGCGAACCATCCATCGTCGCGCGGGTCCATCATCATCATGCCGGCGTACTTCGGATCGGCAAGGTCGCGATACGACTGTGGCCGTTCTGATTCTGGCAACGCGGCCGTGTTCTGCGCCGTGACGAAGATATCGAGCCTGTTGCCCGTCCAGCCGGGAAACTGCACGCTCTCGGGTAGGCCATCCAAGGCGGGACCGTCGTATGGGGTTAGGAGTCCTTCGACCTGGTCCAGGACCACCATCTCCTCGAAGTTCAAATCCACGACGTCCGCTCCATGGAAGCCGGCTGCGTTCTCCTCCACGAGTCTTGAAAGCACTTGGTTCGCCAGGGCGCGGAAGACCTCGACCTCGATGTCGTACTGGTCGGAAAATCCCTCGCTGAGTCCAACGGCATCACTGTTGGAGGTGTAGAAGCTCAGAACGGCATCGTCCTGGGCGAGCTCGACCAGGCGTTGGTGGCGCTCCTCACCAGCAAGTCCGTCCAATTCCGCCTGTACCGCAGCAAGCGTGTCCTCGCATTCCGCTGCGCCGGCCTCCGAGTTACTTGTAGCAGCACCTTCTGCTGGCATTGCGGCTGCGTCCGTGGCGTTCGACTCGACGCTGGGCGCATCGTTCGCCTGTGGCTCGCCTCCACCGCATGCGGTGGCGAGCAACAACATGCAAGCTATCAGTAGGCTACTCTTTGCTACGGCTTGCATGGGTGGCCTTCCGATCGAAAGACGGGTGTGCAACGCTTGACTTCCTACGCCAGCGGGCAGCGTGCCATGCAATTGATGGAGTGGCAAACCAGCGCGCCGCAGGGTCGCGGACCTACATGACCGGTTTTCGGATGCGGGCGAACGCCCGCGACGACATGCCAATTCGCATCTCCCAGGCGAGCGGAGGCCGGCTCCCGCTCACCCAGCCCGACAGCTGTTGTATCGGGTAGAAGATCCCCGAGATCCCGACGAGGACCATGACCGGCAACATGCCCCCGGTGCCGACCCTGGGCGTTGGGGCCGAGCGATCCGATCAGGATGCCGATCGGCATGGTTGCGAGCAGCGCGAGCACCAACAGCCACGGCACCGTCAGCCACCCAACGCACCGCGGTGCATCAAGGCTCTGGACGAACTCGGTCCAGCCACGGCCGACTGCGCTGCTGGATCTGCGCAAGCTCGCGGTGTCGCTCGGCTTCGACATCTCCGAAGACGGCATGGACCAGCCTGTCACCGCGCGCGGGTACCGGGTGCCGTCGCGTATCCCTTCCTGACCGGATGATCTCACCTCCTGGTCGATCAAGGAGGGGCTCGCGCGTCTGGCCGAGTCGTCGATCTTCGAGCACTACGCATAGCGTGTTCTGGCGAGCGAGCGGATAGCGCTTTCGGCAGGCCACGGAATATGTCGGGTTCTTTTCCACGGATGCGAAGCCGCTCCTGGGATGGTTGTCACACCCCTTCAATACGATTGCGTCATGCATAACAACGGTGACGCCGCCGCGAATCGGATCTCCGATCGTTCGCGCACAGCACAGCAGCGAGCACAGCTCGCGGAGCTGGATGCGCTGTTGGCCGCCGCACATAAGGCCACCGCCAAGGCGGTGCTGCTGGCGGGTTTGCTGGCCGGGTCGGGCGCGGCCGAGGCGGCGGTCGGGCTGCCGTTGGCGTTGCACTTGGGCTTGTCGGCGCGGATGACCGCGGCGGATCGGTCGATGCTGATCACGGCGGGGGAGACGTTGCAGCACCTGCCGGTCACCGCGCGGCTGTTCGCCGACGGCAAGATCTCGTGGGGGCAGGTGCGCGGGATCGTCCGGGCTGTCAAGCG
>DASRVZ010000098.1:0-5725 GCA_035654835.1 Dermatophilaceae bacterium
CCGCAGCGGCGCCGTTGCACCACGACCGAGCCGCGCACCAGTGGCGGCACCCGCATCGAACCCTGATCAGCCATCTCACCCACACCCTCTCATCTGCACTGTGACAACTTGCAGACAAGGATCTCTCGGCGCACCCGGGATGGTCGTCATTGAGGGCGGCGTGTCACCGACAAGACAGCTGCGGCCGGGACTACCTCACCGGCTCAGCGCAGCCCCAAAAGTGCGAAAGTCCGTAACTATTCAGTTGTGTCACGAACGCAGAAGGGAGCTGGATGTAGGTAGGGCTTCATGATGCGGTGCTGCGCGAAAGATGGAGGTAGGCCCTCCGGAGTCGCCCTGCGGGGGGAGATTCCAAACCGCCCCATGCTGCGTTAGCTGAAGACTGTCGTGGTGAGCGATGTGGGAAAAGGCGCACTTGATGTGTCAGGTAGGGGCCGGGAAGACGAACGCTGTGGAAGTGTCGTTAGTTACACGGTTGACATCAAAACCGGGGCGTCTGAATAGTCCCGGGATGAATCTGGCGGGTGCCCGTTTATTGGCCAGATGGTGTCCGGCATGCAGGCGACGTGAGCCCGGCCAGGCTGCTTTCGCGTGGAACGTGAGAAGGCGCGTCTCGATACTGCCGACCCCGTGAGGGGTGGCGAGAGGGAGTGTCCCGGGCGGCTGAAACCGTGAGGGATTGAGTACCGATGCGGGACGCGCCGGCGGACTGACTCGTAGTAGTGATGAAGCCTCTGTAATGGAGGCTGAGCGAAGGGGTCAGGTCATCCGTGATTTGTTCGTTCGATCAACCGGAAGTGCTCCGGGAGGAGTCGCGTGAACGAGTTGAAATCGTCAGGCAAGCCGTTCGACATTTCGAAGCGGGAAGTTTGGGAGGCATGGGAGAAGGTCAAGGCTAACAAGGGCGCGCCGGGGGTGGATGGGTGCTCGATCGAGGAGTTCGAGAAGGATCTGAAGAACAATCTGTACAAGGTCTGGAATCGGATGTCCTCGGGGAGTTACCTACCGCCGCCGGTGCGGGCGGTGGAGATACCGAAATCGCACGGCGGGGGCACCAGGATTCTTGGGGTGCCCACCGTCTCGGATCGGGTCGCCCAGACGGTGGTAGCGCGGAGGCTGGAGATGAGGGTCGAGGCGATCTTTCACTCCGACTCCTACGGCTACCGTCCGGGGCGGTCCGCACTCGATGCGGTCGGGGTGTGTCGCAGGCGCTGTTGGAAGACGAACTGGGTGATCGATCTGGACATCGAGAAGTTCTTCGACAGCGTTCCGCGGGACCTCGTCGTCAAGGCGGTGGAGGCCAACACCGACCTCCCGTGGGTGGTGCTGTACGTGAAACGGTGGCTACAGACACCGGTTCAGCGCCCCGACGGGACGACGCTGGAACGAGACCGCGGGACCCCGCAAGGGTCTTCGGTCTCACCGGTGCTGGCAAATCTGTTCCTGCACTACGCGTTCGATGCGTGGATGGCCCGGGAGTTCCCCGGGGTCGCCTTCGAACGCTACGTGGATGACGCGGTAGTGCATTGCGTCAGCGAGAGCCAGGCACGAACGGTGCTGGCGGCGATCGCGGCGCGAATGGAACAGGTCGGGCTGCGGTTGCATCCCGACAAGACAAGGGTCGTGTACTGCAAGGACGGGAAGCGCCGAGGCTCTCACGAGCACACGGACTTCACCTTCTTGGGTTTCACGTTCCGCCAGCGCAGGGCTCGCAACAAGGACGGGAAGCAGTTCAGCTCGTTCCTGCCCGCGATCAGCAAGGATGCCCTGAAGAGGATCAACGCAAAGGTGCGGTCCTGGCGGCTGCATCTGCGCACCGGCCACACCTTCACCGACCTCGCACGGCTCATCAATCCGATCGTGGCAGGGTGGATGCAGTACTACGGGGCGTTCTACCGCTCCGCGCTGCATCTGCTGCTGGCGCGTATCAATGCCTATTTGGTGCGCTGGATCCGTAAGAAGTACAAACGGTTACGGGCCATGAAGAAAGCCATGCAGTGCTGGCAAGGGGCCACCCAAAGGTTCCCTCGCATGTTCGCTCACTGGAAGTGGGTTTCCTCGGTCCCGGCAGTTTGGTGATCAGGGTGACAGGAGCCGTATAAGTCGAGAGGCTTACGTACGGATCTGTGGGAGCCGGGGGCTGAGATGCCCCCGGCCACCCGGCGTCCTCGGCGCGGCGGCTTGATCTTGTCGCGGTGATCGCGATGCTTGCGGGGTCCGTGATTTGCGTCTTCCCCCGCAGGCAGGTTGTTGTGTGCGATGTCCCGCCGGTGTCGCCGGTGCCAGCTGCTCCCAGTGTGGAGCAGTTGTTGGTGCTGCTTGGCGAACGGGATGCGGCGTTGACCGACCGTGACCGGCTGATCGTAGAGCTGTCCGCGCGGGCCGATGAGCTGTCCGCCCGGGTCACGCAGCTGGAGGCCCGGCTGGGCAAGAACTCGCAGAACTCTTCGAAGCCGCCGAGCTCGGATGCCTTCGTCAAGCCGCCGCCACGTTCGCTGCGCCGCCCATCGGGCCGCAAACCGGGTAAGCAGAACGGCGAACAGGGGTTCCGGTTGGAGCCGCGGCCGGATCCGGACGAGGTGCTGGTGCACGTGCCGGGGGTGTGCCGAGGTTGCGGTGGTGACCTGGCCGACGCCGCGGTGGTGGGTAAGCAGGCCCGGCAGGTGTTCGACCTGCCGCCGATCGAGCTGGCGGTCATCGAGCACCGGGCGCAGCAGCGGGCGTGTGGGTGCGGGACGGTGACCACGGCGACGTTCCCGCCCCAGGCCACTGCCCCGACGTGTTACGGGCCCGGGGTCAAAGCGCTGGGCGCCTACCTGCTGGCCCGCCAGCACCTGCCGGTCGAACGCGCCGCCGAGACGCTGGCGGACTGCTTCGGCGCGCCGGTGTCCACCGGGTGGTTGGCCTCGCTGCTGCCCGACGCCGAGGACGAGCTCGGCGGCTTCCTGGCCGTCGTCCGCGAGCGGCTGGCGGGCGCCGAGGTGGCGCACTTCGACGAGACCGGCGGGCGGGTCGGCGCGGTGCTGCGCTGGATCCACGTGGCCGCCACCAAGGGCCCACGCATGAATTAGGCGTGTTTGGTTGAGACGTGATCCATACAGTTGTGCTATGGAGATCTCTGTTGGTGAGCAGGAACGGTTGACGGCCAGGCTGGTGGAGATCCGTGCCCATCTTGACGAGCGGGCGTGGCGGCTGTTGCTGGGTGCCGAGGCTCGCGCGCTGGGCCGGGGTGGGATCAAGCTGGTGGCCAGGTTGGCGGGGGTGTCGGCGGACACCGTCGGGCGGGGCGCTGGCGAGCTGGAGGCGGGCATCGAGCCCGACGGGCGGGTCCGGCGTAAGGGCGCGGGCCGGCCCACGGTCGAGCGCGGCGATCCGGGTGTGGTCGCGGCGTTGGAGGCGCTGGTCGATCCGGGCTCACGCGGTGATCCGATGTGCCCGCTGCGGTGGACGACCAAGTCGACGGCCAGGCTGGCGGCGGAGCTGAGCGCCCAGGGGTCGGCGGTGTCGGCGCGGACGGTGGCCCGGTTGTTGAAGGAGAACGGTTACAGCCTGCAGGGCAACGCGAAGACGATCGAGGGCAGCGCCCACCCGGACCGGGACGCCCAGTTCCGCTACATCGGCGCCCAGGTGAAGGAGTTCCAAGACGCTGGGGACCCGGTGGTCAGTGTGGACACCAAGAAGCGTGAGCTGGTCGGCAACTACGCCAAGACCGGTCAGGAGTGGGAACCCCAGGGCGAGCCGCGGCGGGTCAACGACCACGACTTCCCCGGCGAGCTGGGCAAGGTGGCCCCGTACGGGGTGTACGACCTGGCCGCCGACACCGGCTGGGTGAACGTGGGTACCGACCGCGACACCGCCCAGTTCGCGGTCGAGTCGATCCGGCGCTGGTGGAACAGCGTCGGTCGGCACGCCTACCCCGACGCCACACGGTTGCTGATCACCGCCGATGCCGGCGGCTCCAACGGTGCCCGGCTGCGGCTGTGGAAGACCGAGCTGGCCGCGCTGGCCACCCAGACCGGCCTGGCGATCACCGTGCTGCACTTCCCACCGGGCACGTCCAAGTGGAACAAAATCGAGCACCGCCTGTTCTCGGCCATCACCATGAACTGGCGCGGGCGACCCCTGGAATCCCACGAGGTAGTCATCGAAACGATCGCCGCGACCACCACCAGCACCGGGCTGACGGTACGCGCCGTGCTCGACACCAACACCTACCAGAAGGGCCTCAAGATCACCGACAAGGCGATGCGAGCCTTCGAGGCCCACCACCTGCACCGCCACGACGTCCACGGCCAGTGGAACTACACCATCACCGGCGACACCGACGACACCGACGACACCGACGAATCCGCGACACGCCCGAATGACAAGGCTTAATTACCGCGCGTGCCCCAAGGACTTCACCCTCTACCACCTGGACTCCAAGCGCGGGAAGTCCGCGATGGACGCCGCCGGGGTGCTGCCGACCTTCACCGGTGTCGCGGTCCACGACGGACTGGCCACCTACCGGCAGTACACCGACGCCACCCATGGGCTGTGCAACAGTCATCATCTACGGGAGCTGGCTGGGATGGCCGAGGCCACCGGACAGGACTGGCCCACCGGGCTCGCTGACCTGCTGGTCCAGATCCACGTCGCCGTCCAGGACGCCAAGGCCCGCGGCGAGGTCGCGTTGGCGTCGCCGGCCCTGGCCGGCTACCGGGACCGTTACGACGACCTGGTCGCCGAAGGCAAACGACTCAACCCGCCCCCGCCGAGGACCGGCAAGCGGGGACGGCCTGCGCACTGCTGCGCAGGCTGGATGACTACCGCGACGACGTGCTGCGGTTCGCCACTGACTTCAAGGTGAGCTTCGACAACAACCAGGCAGAGCGCGACGTGCGGATGGTCAAGCTGCAGCAGAAGATCTCCGGCGGGTGGCGATCCGAGACCGGCGCCACGGCGTTCCTGGCGGTCCGCTCCTACCTGTCCACCGCCCGCAAGCACCACCATCGCGCCCTGGACGTCCTGGCCCAGCTGTTCGCCGGCACCCCCTGGCTGCCGGCCGGCGCCGACCCGTAGCGCCCCGCCTGGTCCGACCGACGGTCGGTATCGGGCATCCTGGGACGGTGAGCAAGCGTCGTCGCACCTCCCGCCGGCCTCATCCCGCCGCCGACCAGCAATCCGCACCGCTGGCCCTGGTCCCCGCACCCGACCCAGCCGGTGAAGACCCCGGCCAGGATTCCACCGCCGGCCCAGACCCGACCAGGATCGACCACCAGCAGATCCAGATGCTGATCGGGCTGATCGCCACCGGCGGCCTCGACGAGCACCTGCCCACCATCCAGGCCGCGATCGGAGAACGCCACCGCCAGCGCCAACGCGCCCAGGCCAACAAGGCAGCAGCGCAGATCGCCATCGGCGACCGCGTCCGGCTCAACCACGACATCCGCCCGCTCTACCTGCACGGCGCCACCGGCACCGTCATCGGCTGGGCCGGGCAACGCGTCGTCGTCCAACTCGACGAACCCACCGGCCGGTTCACCAACGGCCAAATCCGGTGCCCACCACTGGGACTCGAGCCACTACCGACCTGAATAGTTACACTGTGCTGAAGAAAATGCGGCAACACCCGGCAACTTGAGGCATGATGCGGCTGTGTGTAGACGCGCACTGGCGTTCCCCGGCTCGGAGCAGGTGGGTTGGGTCCCGCCGGGCTGGGAGCCGATCGGGGGACTCAAGCGTT
>DASRVZ010000099.1:0-64195 GCA_035654835.1 Dermatophilaceae bacterium
CCGAGACCAGGGTCGAGCTCACTGAGGTCGACGGATATGTATGGCACGGCTTCGTCCCCGCCATCGAGCCCGGTCAACGCTACGGCTTCAGGGTCCACGGTCCGTTTGACCCGGCTCAAGGTCATCGCTGCAACCCCGCAAAGCTGTTGCTGGACCCGTATGCCAAAGCCATGGACGGGCAGATCGACGGCGACACGTCCTTGTACTCCTACGAGCTCAGCGACCCCACCAAGCCCAATGACGCGGACTCGCTGGGTCACACCATGCTGTCGGTGGTCGTCAACCCGTTCTTCGACTGGGGCCACGACCGCCCGCCACGTCACGAGTACCACAACACGGTCATCTATGAGGCCCACGTCAAGGGCCTGACCATGACCCACCCTGACGTCCCCGAAGCCATTCGCGGGACATACGCCGCGATCGGTCACCACGCGATCATCGAGCACCTGGTCGGCCTCGGCGTGACCGCCGTCGAGCTGATGCCGGTGCACCAGTTCGTCCAGGACTCCACGCTGGCGGACCAGGGCCTGACGAACTACTGGGGCTACAACACGATCGGGTTCCTGGCTCCGCATGCCGCCTACGCCGCCACCGGATCGCGCGGTCAGCAGGTAGCCGAGTTCAAGACGATGGTGAAGGCGCTGCACGAAGCCCAGATCGAGGTCATTCTCGACGTGGTCTACAACCACACGGCCGAGGGCAACGAGAAGGGCCCGACCATCGCCTTCCGCGGCATCGACAACGCCGCCTACTACCGCCTCGTCGACGACGACAAGTCGCGCTACTACGACACCACGGGCACCGGCAACAGCCTGTTGATGCGCAACCCCCACGTCCTTCAGCTGATCATGGACTCGCTGCGCTACTGGGTCTTGGAGATGCATGTCGACGGGTTCCGTTTCGACCTCGCGGCAACCCTGGCCCGCCAGTTCCATGAGGTGGACCGGCTCTCGGCGTTCTTCGACATCATCCAGCAGGATCCCGTGATCTCTCAGGTCAAGCTCATCGCTGAGCCGTGGGACCTCGGTGACGGCGGCTACCAGGTCGGCAACTTCCCCCCGCTGTGGACCGAGTGGAACGGCAAGTTCCGCGACACGGTGCGCGATTTCTGGCGGGGTGAGGCGGCCTCGTTGGGCGAGTTCGCTTCTCGCATCACGGGTTCCAGCGACCTTTACGCGCATTCGGCCAGGCGTCCGATCGCCTCGATCAACTTCGTCGTGGCACACGACGGTTTCACCTTGCGTGACCTCGTGTCCTACAACGAGAAGCACAACGCGGCCAACGGAGAGACAAACCACGACGGCGAGAGCCACAACCGGTCCTGGAACTGCGGGGTAGAGGGCGAGACCGACGACCCCGCGGTCAACGCCTTGCGCAGGCAGCAGCAGCGCAACTTCCTCACCACACTCCTGCTCAGCGAGGGTGTCCCGATGATCGCCCACGGCGACGAGGTCGGTCGGACCCAACGCGGCAACAACAACGTCTACTGCCAGGACAATGAGCTCTCCTGGATCGACTGGGAGCTGGCCGAGGACGAGAGCCATTTGCTCGCCTTCACCAGTGCAGTGGTCTCACTGCGCAAGGAGCACGACGTATTTCGCCGTCGCCGCTTCTTCGCCGGCGACGCCGCCCATGGCGGCAAGAGCGAGCTCGGAGACATCGAGTGGTTCTCCTCGGACGGCACCGAGATGGACGAGCTCGACTGGCGCAACGGATATGCCCGCACCCTCATGGTCTTCCTGAACGGCCAGGCCATCCGTGAGCCGGATATCCATGGACAGCGCATCGTGGACGCTGACTTCCTGCTGCTGTTCAACGCCCACAGCGCCCCGGTCGACTTTGTCCTGCCGCCCGATCTGTACGGCACGACGTGGCGCGTCCGGCTGGACACCACCGAGGCCGAGCCTCCCAGCGACGACCGCAAGGACTGGATGGCCGCAACAACGCACGCGGTCGTTGGTCGGTCCATGGTCGTGCTCGAGGCAATCCCTGTTGCCGAGGTGCCCGTCACGAAGATGCTGAAGCGCAAGCCCTAGCTCGCCGCCAACCGCGCCTTCTCAACCTCGACATCAAAGGTCGCGGCGGGCCACTGGGGCGCCATCACCCGCAGGTGTTCAACCACCAGCTGCTGGACGGCCAGCCGTGCATACCACTTGCGATCCGCCGGGACGACGAACCACGGCGCAGGTTCGGTCGAGCACTTGTTGATGGCCACCTGGTAGGCCTCTTGGTACGCCGGCCAGCGCTCACGCTCGTCCACGTCCCCCGGGTTGTATTTCCAGTGCTTGTCCGGTCGTTCGAGTCGCGCGGCGAGGCGCGCCTTCTGCTCGTCGCTGGAGATGTGCAGCATGACCTTGACGATGGTTGTCCCGGCTTGTGTCACGGTCTGCTCGAACGTGTTGATCTGGCCATAGCGCCGACCCCAGGTCGCAGGCGGCACCAGGTTGTGCACCCTCACGATCAGGACGTCCTCGTAGTGCGAGCGGTCGAAGACACCGATCTGGCCCGGTTTCGGCAAGGCATTGCGGATCCGCCAGAGGAAGGGATGCTCCCGCTCCTCCTTGGTCGGTGCCTTGAACGCGGTGCAGCGAACGCCTTGGGGATCCACCGCGCCAACGACGTGGCGCATGATGCCGCCCTTGCCCGAGGTGTCCATCCCCTGCACCACCAGAAGAAGTGCCGCGCTCCCGCCGGCCCTGGACTCGGCATACAGACGCTCTTGGAGCTCAGTGAGCTCTGGAACCGTTGCGGCCAAGAGCTCAACCCCTGCAGCCTTGTCCCCGTCGTAGCCCGGTGTCGAACGCGGGTCACGGTCGGCCAGCACGAACCCGGGGCCGGCCTTCAGCGCTCGCGTGAACGACCCTGACCCGACGGCCGTCCCTGACGCGGTCTTCGCCTTGTTCCTGCTCTTGGCCATGAGCACGATGGTTGCAGCACACCGCCCAGGGCGCGACCAGATCGGTCCAATTGAAGCACTTCAATGGGAGGATGGCGCCCATGCGCGTGCTCCTCGCCCACGACGACCTCGGCCGTTGGGCCCCTGGCCATGACGGCACGATGGACTCCGAGGCGCTGGCGCTCGCCTACGCCTACCCAGAGCTCTCAGGGTCACAGACCTGGGTCAGGGCCAACTCCATCTCGTCGCTGGACGGCGCCGCAACCGGCGACGACGGGCGCTCCGGCTCGATCACCACCGGTGCAGACCGCGACGTCTTCGGGATGTTGAGGGCGCTGTCCGACGTGATCCTCGTCGGTGCGGGAACGGCACGCATCGAGGGGTACCGACGCGCGACTGTCCGGGCCCCCTGGCTGGAGCATCGCGCCGGTCGCCCTGCGCATCCCACGATGGCGGTCGTCAGTCGCTCGGGCGACATCCCACCACGCTTGAGCCAGGCCCGTAAGAACTCAGGCGAGATCTTGCTGTTGACCTGCGAGCGGGCCGGCGATGAGGCGATCGATCTGGCTCGCGGGACGCTGGGGCAGGAGAACGTGATCCTTGCGGGGGGCGCCAGCGTCGACCTTCCGGCGTCCCTGGACGCCTTGGCCGTTCGGGGGCTGCGTCGCATCCTCTGCGAGGGCGGTCCTCACCTCATGCGCGACCTGACCGCATCGGGACGGCTGGACGAGCTCTGCCTGACCCTCGCTCCCACGTTGGTCGCCGGGGACCATCCACGCATCACGGCCGGTGCGCCGATGTCCGCAAACCTGCTGCCCCGGCTACTGATCGAGTCTGAGGGGACGATCCTCGGGCGCTGGTCCCGTCCTGACAGCTAGCCGGACCGACCGTTTCACTCAGCAAGGAAGGCACGCACGACGGCATCCCATCTTTCGGGATCGACATTCCATTCCTTGGTATGCCGTGCCTCGTGCCACGGCTCGAAGCGAACCAGGTCGGGACGTCTGGCGGCCAGTGAGATCGACGGCCCGACGGGAACGAACTCGTCGTCAAGTGAGTGGATGATCAAGGTGCGGTGGTTCAGCTCGTCGGCGCGGTACTCCCAGTTGGTCAGGGCAACGTCGATGGGCTCGTGCACGCCGACCAGACGGTGCGCCCACCGATGGCCGATCAGCGAGCGGCTCAAGCTCTCGATCGGGCCGGGGATCTTGTTCAACGCACCGTGGTGACGCAGCACGTCGGCCCAGTCGATGACGGGCGCGTCGAGCACCACCGCCCTGACACGATCTGAAAGCCAGGAACGGTCCAGGGTCTGCAGGACGATCGCACCGCCCATGGACCAGCCGAACAGGACGATCTCCCGTGCGCCCTCTCCGACGGCATACAGCAGGGCAGCCTCAAGGTCCCGCCACTCCGAAAGCCCAAGGCTGTATCTGCCGTCCGAACTTGCCGGGGCGCCGATGTCGTTGCGGTACATGGGTATCAGGGAGGTATATCCGAGCTCGTGCAGCAGTGGAACAGCACGCAGGCACTCGTCGCGCCGTGCTCCCCTGCCATGCACAAGAATCGCCCAGCGATGCGCGGATCCGTTCGGCGGCGGCACCTCCCAGGCAGCAAGCATCCCGATCTCTGCGGGTATCTCCACATCACGCGACGGCAGCCCCAACGCATCCTGGGGGTTACCCGCGAAGTAGTACTGGTTCCAACGCGCGGGGCCGATGCGAAGCTCACCGGCATCAATGCCCTCCAGCACCCGTCGGACTCGCCCGGACTCTTCGTCAACCGCGAGTACAGCCCCCACCCTCGCGTGGCCCCGACCGCCGTCAAGCCAGAGTCCGTACCTGCCGGGCTGCCAGGACTCCGGCGTCAGGCTCAAGGTCACACTGTCGTCCTCGATCGCAAGAACCTGGGTGTCGTCTGGTTTGAGCCGGTCAGGCGTCAGCACCCTGCGTGCGACATACGTCGCAGCGCTGACCGCTCCGACCGCTGATACGGCGGCCACCGAAGCGCCGGCTGCTGAGGCCACCACCAGGCTCTTTCGGCGAAGCTGACGAAGTGGAGGCACGCGAGCATCGTCGCAGGTTCACAATGCATTCGTGGACCTTCCCATCGCCCTTCCGGTGACTCCCATGCTGGCCAAGGCCGTCGACGGCGTGCCGGCGCACGATTCGGTCCCGGGAGGACTGTCCTATGAACCCAAGTGGGACGGCTTCAGGTGCATCGTGCTCCGCGACGGCGACGAGGTTCAGCTTGCGAGCCGGGGCTCCAAACCGCTGACCAGGTACTTCCCTGAGCTCGTCGACGCGGTCCGTGAGCATCTTCCCCAGCGCTGTGCGATTGACGCCGAGATCGTCGTCCGCGCGGGCCGGCCGGGCGCAGAACGACTCGACTGGGAGAGTCTGTCCCAGCGGATCCATCCCGCCGACAGCCGAGTCCAGCGCCTCTCCCGCGAGACTCCCGCGGAGCTGGTCTGTTTCGACATCCTGGCCCTCGGCGACGACGACCTCACCGCGATGGCCTTCGGTGCACGCCGCCAGCGCCTGGAGTCCGTGCTGTCCACGCTGCCCGCCGCCGCGCCGGTGCACCTGACCAGGTCAACCATCGATGCCGCCACAGCCCAGGACTGGTTCGAACGGTTCGAGGGCGCCGGACTCGACGGCGTCGTTGCCAAAGATCTCGCGGCGCCATACCAACAGGGCAAGCGCGTCATGCTCAAGATCAAACACGCACGAACAGCCGAAGCAGTAGTCCTGGGCTACCGAATTCACAAGTCCGGCAACGGTGTTGGCTCACTTCTCCTTGGACTGTATGACGAGAACGGCACCCTCTACAACGTCGGCGGGGTTGCAGCGTTCACCGACGTCCGACGCCTCGAGCTGGTCGATGAGCTCGCGCCGCTCGTCGTCACCGACGAACAGGGCGATGTGGCGAAGGGCTCGACTGACCGCTCCCGGTTCAGCGGCAACAAGGACATGAGCTTTGTCAGGTTGCGTCCGGAGCGGGTGGTCGAGGTGAAGTTCGACCAGATGGAGGGCCTACGCTTCAGGCACTCCGTGACCTTCCTGCGCTGGCGCCCGGATCGCGACCCCGCCTCCTGCACCGCGGCTCAGGTGGAACGACCCAGGGGTTACGACCTCGAGGATGTGCTCGAGCACTGAGAACCAGTGCGTGCCCGAATGGTCCGCGACCAAGGAGATGGTTCTACTCCCAAGGAGACGGCTCGACCAGGTCGTGCCGTGGCGGGCGCACGTCCCCACATTTCGTGCAGAGGACCACCCAGACCCCGCCTCTCTGCTCGCAGGTCAGCGTCCATGGGGTGTTACACGCGTGGCAGAAAGCGGTCACGGTCCTCGTTCGTTGCCGGAGCACGCCAGACCGCGGCTGGACGGACTGCGGTTGAACGGACAGTGACTGATCAGACCATGATGGGATGCTCATCTGTTCATGCTCATACGCGGATGGGAGAAGCGCTTCCACCAAGAGACGTAGTTTGCCGTCAAAAATGTCGTAGGTGCACTCAAGGTGGGCGGCCCGGAACCACGAACCAAAACATGACTACACGACCCAAAACATGACCAAAAGGGCTCCCTCTCGACTCGAGACTGGGCGGTTGACCGCAGCTTGCGCAGAGCCCGGCACATTTACATGCCGACGAACTGCCGGCTTGGGCGGCGAACTTGTGACCCAAGGTCCCTCAAACGGACTAAGGACTCCATCGGTCAAACGACGTACACGCTCGCTGGGATTGGGGAACAACATATGTGTCTGGGCCGGTTCGCGGCACACGTAGTGGACGGATCCGGCAAGGAGAGACTCCGATGAAGGCACATGAGATTGCCGTGTGGGTGGCAGGGCTGTCACTGGCCATGGGGGTTGGGGTCGCCGTGGCGATGGTGATGATCAGCGCGATCGACAAACTGGCGATGGTGTTCTGACGGACACCACGAAATCAGCGAACCAAGTTGCCGGCTTGGCGTTTTCGCGACGGCTGGACCCTCGGCGGCTCGCCGGGCATCTTCGGGTAGTCCGGAGGAAAGGGCATCTCACCAAGCCCCCGCTCTTGGACGTCCTTGTCCCACAACGCAATTGCTTGGGAAACATCGACCACAGCGTCGTCGATGCCAGACCACGCGTCACCCTGAGCGGCCAGGATGCCGGGGACCGTCCGCACGGTGAAGTCCTGGGCTGACACCTCACCCAGCTGCTCCCAAGGGACCGGCATGGACACCGGTGCACCCGGCAGAGGTCGAGGGCTGTAGGCCGAGGCGATGGTGCGGTCACGGTTGGCCTGGTTGAAATCCACGAAGACCTTCTGGCCGCGCTCTTCCTTCCACCAGGCCGTGGTGACCTCGTTCGGCATACGGCGCTCCAGCTCGCGCGCGATCCCGATGACTCCGTGACGCACGTCCAGGAACTCGTGCGTGGGGCGGACCCGCGCATAGACGTGCACCCCGCGGTTTCCGGACGTCTTGGCCCAACCGGTGAGCCCGATCTCCGCCAGCAGGTCCTTCAGTGCGTATGCCGCCCGCACGGCGTCCGCGAAGTCCGTTCCAGGTTGAGGGTCGAGGTCGATCCGGAGCTCGTCGGGGTTGTCGTTGTTCGCGGTGCGGACCGGCCACGGGTGGAAGGTCACCGTGTTCATCTGCACGGCCCAGACGGCCGTGGCGACCTCGTCGATGACCAGTTGCGGGTGGCTTCGGCCCGAGGGATAGGTACACATCACCGATCGCACCCACTTCGGAGCTCCCCGCGGAGGGTTCTTGGAGAAGAACTCCTCCCCCTCGATCCCCTTGGGAAAACGCTGCAGGGTGATCGGCCGAGCGCCCAGCGCGCGCATCATCGCGTCGGCGACAGCGACGGTGTACTCAGCGAGCTCGAGCTTGGTGATCTCGGTGCTGCCGACGTCGTTGGTGGCCGGCCAGATCGCTCGGTCCGGGTTGGAGATGCGAACGTCACGGACGACCCCTTCAGGCCCTGGAACCTGAAGGACTGTCGCGCTGGTCGCCATGATCGGGAGCCTAGCCGCCGTCCTCCAGGAGCGAATTGGTCATGCCTTGGTATGGGTTGCCACGAACACCCACCAAACGCCGCAAAAGGGGCATACGTTCGGCGAGGATTGCGGACCCCACCTGACCCACCTCCCTGAAAGGCAATCAATGTCGGCCTTCAATCTCCGAACGTGCGCAGCCGTCATCGCACCCGTTCTCGCCATAAGCGGTGCGCTGTTCGCCGCCTCCCCTGCGCAGGCGGTCTCCGCCAATGTCGTGATCTCCGAGGTATACGGCGGCGGCAACAACGGCACCATCTGGAAGAACGACTTCGTCGAGCTCTACAACCGCTCGGACGCAGCGGTTGATGTCACCGGCTGGGTCGTGCAGTACTACTCCGCGGCCGGCACTGTGCCGGCTGGTGGCACGGCCACCCTGACCGGCTCCGTGGCACCAAAGCACACCTACCTCGTGCAGATGGCCGCGGGCGCCAACCTCCTCGCCACGCCCCTGCCCACGCCCGACGCGATCGGCACGGCGGGGATGAGCGGCACGAGCGACCGCGTCGACCTTCGTCTGGCGGACACCACAACCGTCGTCGACCGGGTCGGGTACGGCACCGCGGCCACCTTCGAGGGCAGCCCCGCCCCGGGCCTCAGCAACACCACCTCGGCCACCCGAAACGCCCCCTGCGTCGACACAGACGACAACACCACGGACTTCCGCGCCACCGAGCCGACGCCTGAGAACAGCGTGGTCGACAAGCCGGGCTGTGCCGTCCCCCCGCCCGTCGACGATCCCGAGACGATCGCGCAGATCCAGGGCACGAGCCACACCTCGCCATACGACGGCAAGCAGGTCAACGGTGTCCTCGGGGTCGTGACCGCGGTCGGTCCCAACGGCTACTGGATCCAGAGCACCACCGCTGCCGACGGAGACATCGCCACCAGCGAGGGGTTGTTCGTCTTCACCAACAAGGCTGTCATCACCGTCGCCGTCGGCGACGACGTGAGCGTCGACGGCTCGATCTCCGAGTACCGCCCCGGAGGCGGCGCCAACCTGACCACCACCGAGCTGACCGGTCCGAAGGTCACCGTCCTGAGTTCTGGCAACACCTTGCCCGCCCCGGTGGTGCTCGGCGTCGATCGCACCGCACCGCAGCAGGTCATCGAAGACGGCGACCCACTGAATGTCGAGTACCTCGAGGCGCTCTTCCGTCCCGCGACCGACGCGATCGACTTCTACGAGTCCCTGGAAGGCATGCGCGTCGCCGTCCGCGACGCCAAGGTCGTCGGTGCCACCAAGTCCTTCGGCGAAATGACCGTCATCCCCGGCCAGATCGTCGACGCCATCACCTCGCCGCGTGGCGGGGTCGTCTACTCCGGCTACGACCACCCGAACGCGATGCGGATGCAGCTCGACGACGCGCTTCTGCCCAAAGGCGCGATGCCGATGGCCAGCGTCGGCGACTCGATCGCCGGCGACACCGTCGGTGTCATCGACTGCTCGTTCAAGAACCCCAAGCTCGAGGTGATCGAGCCGCCGGTGCTGACGCTCGGCGGGCTGCAGCGCGAGATCACCAAACCCCAGTCCAACAACCAGCTGGCCGTGTCGACCTTCAACGTCGAGAACCTCGCGCCCGGCGACCCCCAGATCAAGTTCGACCGCCTCGCCGGTCAGGTCGTGCTCAACCTGGCGAGCCCCGACATCCTGGCGCTGGAGGAGATCCAGGACAACAGCAGGGCAGCCAATGACGGCACGGTCGACTCGACCCAGACCACGGACAAGCTCATCGCCGCCATCGTCGCGGCGGGTGGCCCGGCCTACACGGCGCGTTGGGTCAACCCCCAGGACCTGACTGACGGCGGAGCGCCCGGCGGCAACATCCGCCAGGTCTTCTTCTACCGCGCAGACCGCGGAGTGGGCTTTGTTGCCGCTCCGGCAGGTGACGCGACCACCGCCGAGAGCCTGACGATGATCGACGGCAAGCCGCACCTGGCCCTCAACCCGGGACGGATCACGCCCACGAACGTGGCCTGGAACTCCTCCCGCAAGCCCCTCGTCGCCGAGTTCACCTTCCGTGACAAGACCGTCTTCGCGATCGCCAACCACTTCGCATCCAAGGGCGGCGACGACCCGTTGTTCGGCAAGTGGCAGCAGCCGGTGCGTTTCTCGGAGGCGGGGCGCCACGGGCGGGCACAAGGCGTGCGGTCGTTCCTCGATGAGCTCCTCGCGGCTGACCCGAACGCGAACGTCGTGGTGCTCGGTGACATCAACGACTTCGAGTTCAGCCGCACCGTCGACATCATGGTCGGCTCCGGCGCCAACGCAATCGTCGACCTGCCGCGCATGTTGCCGGTGAACGAGCGCTACTCCTACGTCTATGAGGGCAACAGCCAGGTGCTCGACCAGATCCTGATCAGCCAGGCGCTGACGATCGCTCCTCCGGGCGCCAAGTACCCGGCGTACGACTACGACATCGTGCACACGAACTCCGAGTTCTATGACCAGGACTCCGACCACGACCCCCAGGTCGTGCGGCTCGCCATCCGGGGTGGCGTCGGCTGACCCCAACCTGGAGACACCCCGGGTATGACGGGTGGTTGGCGGGCGCGCGTGCCTGCCAACCACCTGATCCTCACGTCGCTGCGCGCTTCGGCGGAACCTTACGGCTCGACAACAGCACGCCTCGACGGGAACGTTCCTGACGGGGCGTGTTGTTGTGTAGATCGTGAAGTTGTTTTCAGCCCTGCGTAGGAGGACACCGATGATCGACGGCCGTGCCTATCCCCTGACCAAGACCGACGAGCAGTGGCGCGAGGAACTCACCCCGGCCGAGTATGAGGTGCTGCGTCAGGCCGGCACCGAGCGCCCAGGTGTCGGTAAGTACACGGACACCCAGACCCAAGGGGTGTACTCCTGTCGAGCCTGCGGCACCGAGCTGTTCCGCAGCGACACCAAGTTCGACAGTCACTGCGGCTGGCCGTCCTTCTACGCCCCGCTGGCCGAAGACCGCGTCGAGTACATCGAGGACCACACCATGGGCACGAAACGGGTCGAAGTCCGTTGTGCCAACTGCGGATCGCACCTGGGTCACGTCTTCGAGGGCGAGGGCTACGACGTCCCGACGGACCAGCGGTACTGCATCAACAGCGTCAGCCTGCGGCTCGAGCCGGCAACCGGGTAGAGCGGCATCTCGCGGGCCGAGCCCCATGACCAGGCTCGGGATGTCGCCTGCCGTCACTAGGTTTGATGCCATGACGACCCCAGACGCAGGCCAGTTCCGAACCGATCCGCCCCGCGTCGCCGACGAGCGCGACATGTACCAGGCGTGGCTGGACTTCCATCGGGGAACCTTGCTGTGGAAGTGCGCCGGGTTGACCGACGCACAGCTCAAGAGTTCCTCAGCCAGTCCGTCAACCTTGACGCTGCTCGGGCTGTTGCGGCACATGGCCGAGGTGGAGCGAGCGTGGTACCGCAGCCGGGCGGCTGGGCTCGACCTGCCCGATCTGTACTGCTCCGATGACGACGAGGACGGCGACTTCGACAACGTCGCGGACGCCGATGTCCCTGAGGCATTCGCGACGTTCAAGGCCGAGTGCCTGGCCGCTGATGACGCCGTCCGCACGAAGTCCCTCGACGACACCTTTGTCGGCAGGAACGGCCCGATCTCGTTGCGCTGGGTCTATGTCCACATGATCGAGGAGTACGCCCGGCATAACGGACACGCCGATCTGCTCCGCGAGTGCATCGACGGCAGCACCGGCGACTGACCACGCTCAGCTCAGTCAGCTCATTCAACTCAGTCGACGCAGCGAAGCCGCCACAAGGTAGCCAGCGCGGGGGACGTCAGGGCAAGGAGTCGACCAGCGCCGCAACCTCGACCCGCGGGCCGGTGTAGAACGGCACCTCTTCACGCACGTGGCGGCGGGTCTCGGAGCCCCTCAGATGACGCATGAGGTCGACGATGCGGGTCAAGTCATCAGCCTCGAACGCCAGGATCCACTCATAGTCGCCCAACGCGAACGACGCGATCGTGTTCGCGCGCACGTCCGGATAGTCGCGCGCCATCTGTCCGTGCTCCGACAGGAGGCTACGACGCTCGGCGTCGTCCAGGAGATACCACTCGTAGGAACGCACGAAGGGGTAGACGCAGATGAAGTCTTTCGGGTCTTCGTCGGCCAGGAACGCCGGGATGTGTCCCTTGTTGAACTCGGCCGGACGGTGCAGGGCGGCAACCGACCACACCGGCTCCAGGTGGGCGCCGAGCTCGGTGCGACGGAGCCGGTGATACGCCGTCTGCACGGTGCTGACGTCCTCGGCGTGCCACCAGACCATGAAGTCGGCATCCGCCCGGAGCCCCGCGACGTCATAGACCCCGCGCACCACGACACCCTGCTCGGCTATGTCGGCAAACAGCGCCTCTACCTCTGCCGCGACCTTGGCACGATCCTCGGGCAAGGGGCTCGTGACCTTGAACACCGACCACATCGCATAGCGGATGCTGTCGTTGATCTCGCGGATCTGGCTGGCTGAAGGCTTCGGGCTCATCTGGTCATTCTTACTCATTGCTTCCGGACAACCTGACCGTCTCAGGCGTGCGTCAGAACCCGGCTGGGGCGCCCCCGGCCCCTCTTCGTCCCCGTGACCGAATCGACACCGCCAGGAATGGAACGAACGGGGCCGTCGGCCGCTCCAACGGGAATACCGTACGAACAGCGATCGTCCTCCGGAGGTTTGCCATGAAGATCACGTCCCCCCTCAGCAAGTCCCGCTGCCACGCTCGTCATGCTTATGGCACGGGGCCGCATAACCCCACCGGAAAGCTAGTCGCCGCGGGCGCACTCACCGCCCTGTTGCTGGCCGGCTGCAGCGCCGGCAGCCCAACCAGCGCCGGCAGTGATGCAGCAGTGAGTGGTGGCGTGGTGGCAAGGGACAGCCTCCAGTTCGGCGCCCCCGAGGCCAAGTCCGGCGCGGTGGCGCCAGGCGCCCCGGCCGATGCCTCCAAGCCCGGGTCGGCCGCGGTCAGCGTCGGGCCCAAGCTGACCAAGAGCGCGAGCCTTGAGCTGCGGGTCAAGGACATCGGCGCCGCCGCGGCCCAGGTGCGCAGCATTGCCACAGGGCTGCAGGCCCAGGTGCTCAGTGAGCAGATCGGAACGGGAGGCCCGGGCGACCCGGTGCCCCTCTCCGGCAACGGAGGGTCCTCGAGCGAGCTCGGTGACGGGTTTGGTTTCGGCACCCTGACCTTGTCGGTGCCGGCGGACAAGCTGGATACGGCGCTCGACCAGCTCGGCAAGATCGGCACTGTTCTGCAGCGCAACACGTCCTCGCAGGACGTCACCTCGCAGTACGTCGACACCGAGAGCCGGCTGAAGACGATGCGTGCCAGCGTTGACCGCGTGCGCGCGTTGATGGCCCAGGCCAAGGACCTCGGTCAGGTGGTTGTGCTGGAGAGCGAGATGAGTCTGCGACAGGCGGACCTGGAGTCGTTGGAGTCACAGCTCGCCGCACTCAAGGACAGCGTCGAGCGCTCCACGTTGGCGGTATCGCTGAGGACACCCGGGAACGAGACCGTGACAGAGAACGGTTTCCTCGCCGGTCTGCGCTCCGGTTGGGACGCGTTCGCGGCCTCGGCCGAGGGGCTGTTCACCGGCATCGGTGCCGTGCTGCCGTTCGCCGTCTTCTTCGCCCTGGTCGGCTCACCACTCGTGTGGTGGTTGCGCCGCCGCCAGGCGAACCGGCCGCCGGTTGCTCCTGCACCGGTTGCTCCTGCACCGGTTGCTCCTGCGCCGGGCGGTCCAGAGGCTCCGTGAAAGCTGGTCAGCGGGCGGATACCTCATGGACCAGCTGGACGACGCGGGTCAGCACTTCGGGGTCGGTCTCCGGCAGAACGCCGTGGCCCAGGTTGAAGATGTGTCCCGGCGCCTGAGCACCCTCGGCCACGATCGATCGCACGGCCTTCTCCAGCGCCGGCCAGGGTGCGAAGAGCAACGCTGGGTCCAGGTTGCCCTGCACGGCATACCGGTCTCCGAGGCGGGCACGGGCGTCGGTCAGGGAGGTGCGGAAGTCCACGCCCACGACATCGGCGCCGGCGGCACCCATCGAGGCCAGCAGCTCGCCGGTGACGGTGCCGAAGTGGATCTTCGGGACGTCAAGATCGGCCACGGCCGACAGCGCCACCCGCGAGTGCGGTTGGACAAAGGTCTCGTAGTCGTTGCGGGACAGCGCGCCCACCCACGAGTCGAACAGCTGCACGACCGATGCCCCGGCCTGCGCCTGCACCCGAAGGAACGCGCCGGCGATCTGTGCCAGACGCCCACACAGCTCATGCCAGAGCTCCGGGTCGCCATGCATCATGGCCTTGGTGTGCTCGTGGTTCTTGGACGGCCCACCCTCGATGAGGTATGACGCGAGGGTGAACGGCGCACCGGCGAAACCGATCAGCGGCGTGGCGCCCAGCTCCGCGAGCACCATCCCCACGGCCTCGGTGATGTACGGGACGTGCTCCGGCGTCAGCTCCGGAATACGGTCGAGGTCGGCGTGCGTGCGGAACGGTTGGGCGACCACCGGCCCCACCCCTGGGACGATGTCAAGGTCGACGCCGACGGCGGCCAGCGGCACCACGATGTCGCTGAACAAGATCGCCGCGTCGACCCCATGCCGGCGAACCGGCTGCATCGTGATCTCGGCGACCAGGTCAGGCCGACGGCACGAGTCAAGCATTCCCACGCCCTCGCGAACCTTGCGGTACTCCGGCAGCGACCGGCCCGCCTGACGCATGAACCAGACCGGCGTGAACGGCACGCTCTGACGTTTGGCGGCGCGGACCAGGACACTGTCACGGGGACTGTTCGGGGAGTTCGTCACGTGCAGATCCTCCCACGGACGACGCGGGGGTCAGACCGCGATGGCGACCACTCCGACCAGGGTGAGCCCGACTCCGATGGTCTGAACACGGCGCAACCGTTCGCCCAGGAGCAGCCTTGCCCAGAAGAGGGTCGCCACGGGGTACAACGAGCCGAGCACACTGGCCACGCTGACCATGCCCCGCGACGAGGCGAACGCGAAGAGACCGTTCGCGGTGACGTCGCCCAGACCGATGGCCGCGAGCGCAGGCAGGTCGCGCACGCGGGTGCCGCCCACGGAGCGGACCACCAGCCCTGCCACGAGGAACATGGCCACAGTGGTCACCCGCATGCCCCACAGCGTCTCCAGCAGCGCGTAGCGGGCCCCTCGGTCGATGCTGAAGAGGGCCACCCCGAAGAACGCCGCGGCGGCAGCAGCCAGGATCACCGGACGCGGCGGCACAGCACCGGCCAGCTCGGGCCCGGACGCCAGGGCCGCACCTGTCACCGCGATCGCCATGCCGAACCACGCCGTGGTGCTCGGATGCTCTCCGCTGAGCAGCCCCAGCAGGACCGGGACGAGTGCGCCCAGGGATGAGATCGGTGCCACGACCCCCATCGTCCCGGAGGCCAGTGCGGTGTAGAAACAGACCAGACCGGCAGCGCCGGCAGTTCCCGCAGCCGCGGCCCAGAGCGGGCCGTTCCCGCTGAAGGATGCGGCAAGACCCTCGTCTCGCACCAGCAGGATGACGCTCAGCGCGACGAGGGCGCAGGCCTGGCTGACGGCAACCACGGCGGGCGGCGACAGGGTCCGGGCCTTGAGCCCCGCGAAGAAGTCCGAGGTGCCCCAGCACGCACTGGACAGCAGGGCGATCAGAGACAACATCGCAGCACCGTATCCCGGCGTGCCGGATGCCATCCCGGGACCTCCCGACATAGGCTCGAGCGGTGGGCACTCATAGCGTCCCCGGCGAGAATCCCGCCGAATTCACGCAGGCCCTGCAGGCCCTGCGCGAGGTCCAGCTGCGCCCCGAGGTCCGCGTCGAAGAGGTCCCGGCTCCCAGCAGGATCGCCCCATATGCCGTGGCCCTGACCGCAGAAGTCGTTACCGCCGGGCTCCCCGCCGAAGGTGACGAGCTGGCGTCTGGCCGTTTTGTCCTTCTGCACGACCCCTCCGCGCCTGAGCCGTGGGACGGGGTCTGGCGAGTGGTCACTTTCGCCCGCGCTGAGCTCGAGCCCGAGCTGGCCAACGACCCGATGCTCGGCGGGGTCGGCTGGTCATGGCTGATGGACGCGCTCAAGCAGCGCGACGCCCCTTATGTCGCCGAGGGTGGCACGGTCACCCGGGTCGTGTCCGAGAGCTTTGCCGCCCTGGGAGAACGCAAGACCACGGTGGAGATGGAGATCCGTGCATCTTGGACCCCGACCGGCCCCGACCTCGGTGTCCATCTGCAGGTCTGGTCCGATCTGCTGTGCATGATCGCCGGTCTGCCGCCATTGCCCGAGGGCGTCGTGGCGCTACCGGGACGACGCCGCTGAACAGCGGCGGGTGCTACCGGCCAACGCCCTGGGCCCGCAGGTCAAATAGTCTCTGCGCCCGCAGGTCAAATAGATTGGCCCTGTGAATACCCGATCCAGCGCCTTCCCTGAGCCATCCGACTCGTCGGTGGGCGCCATCTCGCACGATGCCGACTTCGCAGGTGAGGTCACTCACATCGCTCCGGTCCTGGTTGCCCTTAACATACCCGCGGATGGCGTCCCGGACGTGGTCGTGGACGAGCGTGGACTGGTCCGCGCGGCCAGGTTCCTCGCTGCTGGCACCGGTCCGGCGGCCATCGACGCGGAGCGCGCGTCCGGCTACCGCTACGGCCAGCGGGCATATCTCATCCAGATCCGGCGCGAAGGCTCGGGCACCTGGCTGGTCGACCCGATCGCGTGTCCCGATCTGTTGCCCATCGCCGAGGCTCTGACCGATGTCGAGTGGATCCTGCATGCCGCCACCCAGGATCTGCCTTGCCTGGCTGAGGTTGGCCTGCATCCGACCCGACTGTTCGACACCGAGCTCGCTGGACGGCTCATCGGTCTGCCGCGGGTTGGGCTCGCCGCGGTGGTCGAGCACTATCTCGGGCTCACCCTGGCCAAGGAGCACTCGGCTGTCGACTGGTCGACCCGACCACTGCCGGAGCCCTGGCTCCGATACGCCGCCCTCGACGTCGAGGTTCTCGGCCAGGTCCGCGATCTCATGGCCGACGACCTGGCAGCTCAGGACAAGGTGATGTGGGCCGAGCAGGAGTTCGACGCACTCACCCGGTTCACCGGCCCACCAGTTCGGTTCGAACCCTGGCGTCGCACCTCGGGGATGCACAAGGTCCGCAACCGCCGCGGTGCCGCCATGGTCCGTGAGCTGTGGCAGACGCGGGAAGAGATCGCGATTGAACGCGACGTCTCGCCCGGCCGAGTCCTGCCCGACGCCGCACTGATCGACCTGGCGCTCAAATCCCCAAAGACGGACGCCGACATCCATGACGGCCCGAGCGCGCGGTCCGTTCGCCGATACCAGCGACAGGTCCTCGCGGCACTGGAACGGGCACGCCATGTGCCTGAGTCCGAGCTGCCCGCCCTCGCCCGGCGCTCGGACGGCCCGCCGCCGGCCCGTGCCTGGCCCGATCGCGATCCCGTCGCGGCAGCTCGTCTGGCCCAGGCCCGAGCAGCCTTGGGAGAGTTCGCGCTGGCCCGCAACATCCCGATCGAGAACGTGCTGTCCCCCGACTCGATCCGCCGGGTGCTGTGGTCTCCCCCACCTGACCCGACGCTTGAGTCCATCACAGAGGCGCTGCGCGCACTGGGTGCCCGTCAGTGGCAGATCGACATCGCCGGCCCCATCCTCGAGGAGGCCATCAACCGGCCCGTCGAGGTTGCGACCGAAATGGCTGGCGGGGTTACGGTGGAAGTTACTGACGAGTAGCATCACTCTCGTCGATCGCAGGCGAGGCCGTGGTGGTCGCCTGTCGACTGTGTCTGGCCAACTGCCCAGCCACCTGCCCAACCCAGGGAGACCCAGTGCCCCGCACTCTGCGTGAGGTCGTGTTCGTCGATGGCGTGCGTACGCCGTTCGGCAAGTCCGGCGACAAGGGCATGTATGCCCAGACGCGCGCCGATGACCTCGTCATCAACTGCATCCGCGAGCTGTTGCGCCGTCACCCCGAGCTGCCGCCGCATCGGGTCGAAGAGGTCGCGATCGCCGCGACCACCCAGATCGGTGACCAGGGTCTGACCCTGGGCCGGGTGGCGTCGCTGTTGGCCGGTTTGCCCAACACCACGCCGGGCTACTCCATCGACCGCATGTGTGCCGGTGGGATGACCGCGGTGACCAGCGTGGCCTCCGCCATCGCGTTCGGCTCGACCGAGATCGCCATCGCAGGGGGTGTCGAGCACATGGGGCGCCATCCGATGGGCGAGAGCGTCGACCCCAACCCGCGTATCTTCTCCGAGAAGATCGTCGACCCGTCCGCCCTGGTGATGGGCGCGACCGCCGAGAACCTGCATGACCGCTTCCCTGGTCTGACCAAGGAGCGTTGCGACGCCTACGCCGTCGCCAGCCAGAGCAAGCTCGAGAAGGCGTATGCCGATGGCAGGATCACGCCCGACCTGGTCACCGTCGCGACCCGCCATGCCGAGCTCGGGTACGGCCTGGCCACGAGGGACGAACCCCCACGGCCCGGCACAACCTTGGAGAACATCGCCGGGCTGAAGACCCCCTTCCGTTCCCACGGCAACGTCACCGCCGGCAACAGCGCCGGACTGACCGACGGCGCGACCGCCTGCGTCATGGCGTCCGCCGATGCCGCCGCAGAGCTCGGGCTGCCCGTGCGGATGCGCTTGGCGGCATATTCGTTCGTGGGAGTCGAGCCCGAGGTGATGGGCATCGGGCCGGTGCCCGCGACCGAGAAGGCCCTCACGCAAGCCGGTCTGACCATCGAGGACATCGGCCTCTTTGAGCTCAACGAGGCCTTTGCCGTCCAGGTGCTCGCTTTCCTGGACCACTTCGGCATCGCCGACGACGACCCCCGGGTGAACAAGTACGGCGGCGCGATCGCCACGGGCCACCCCTTGGCCAGCTCCGGCGTCAGGCTGATGACCCAGCTCGCCCGCCAGTTCGAGGAGAACCCTGACGTGCGTTACGGCCTCACTGCCATGTGCATCGGCATCGGCATGGGCGGCGCCGTGATCTGGGAGAACCCTCACAACAGCGACTACGGCAAGGAACTCGCCCCCGCAACTCACACGACCCAGGGAGCTGTGGCCTGATGGGCATCAACACCACGAACACCGACGCGAGCACCATCGACGCGGAGAAGATCGACACGGAGACCATCAACTTCGCCTCACTCTTCCCCGACGAGGTCATCACCAAGGGGCTGGCACGCGACATCGCCCTGCCCGGCGGTACCGGCACGTTCGTGCTGATCACCCTGGACAACGGCTTCGACCACACCAAGCCCAACACCTTTGGCCCCGCGAGCCTGGCCGTCCTTTCCGGTGTGCTGGACACGTTGCGCGATCGTGCCGAGGCTGGCGAGATCGTCGGAGTCGGTGTGACCGGCAAGCCGTTCATCTTCGCGGTCGGCGCGGACCTGACCGGGGTTCCCAAGGTGACGCAGCGCGACCAGGCGCTGGCCATCGGAGCACTCGGGCACACGACGTTCGAGCAGCTCCGAACGTTGCCGGTCCCGACCTTTGCGTTTGTCAACGGCGCGGCCATAGGAGGCGGAGTCGAGATCGCGCTCAGCGCGACATACCGGAGCATCTCCGCCGGCGTGCCCGCCCTGGCTCTGTCCGAGTGTTCCCTGGGGCTGGTCCCCGGTTGGGGCGGCTGCTTCATGCTGCCGAACCTCATCGGCGTCACGTCGGCCCTCAAGGTCATCATCGAGAATCCGCTGAACACCAACCGCATGCTCAAGGGCCCACAAGCCTTCGAGCTGGGGATCGCTGACGCGATGTTCGAGCCCGCCATGTTCCTGGAGGACTCCCTCTCCTGGGCGGCCGATGTCATCTCCGGCCGGACCACCGTGGCGCGTCCCGAGATCGATCGCGACGAGGCCGCATGGGAGGGTGCCATCGCTGCGGCCATGGGCGTCGTCACGGCCAAGACCGGTGGCGCTGCGCCAGCACCCCTGCGTGCTCTCGAGCTCGTATCCGCGGCCCGGACCGCCTCGCGCGCAGAGGCCTACGCCGCCGAGGACAACGCCCTTGCAGACCTGCTGCTGAGCGAGGAAATGCGCAGCAGCCTGTACGCCTTCGACCTGTTCCAGAAGCGCGCGAAGCGTCCGGCCGGCGCTCCCGACCGCTCGCTGGCACGCCCCGTCACCAAGGTCGGCATCGTCGGCGCCGGCCTGATGGCGAGCCAGCTGGCCCTGCTCTTCGTGCAGCGGCTCGAGATCCCGATCGTGATGACAGACCTCGACCAGGATCGCGTCGACAAGGGTGTGGGCTACGTCCACGCCCAGATCGACAAGCTGCTCGGCCGCGGGCGGGTCAGCATGGATCGGGCAAACCGGCTCAGGGCTTTGGTGCGGGGTTCGACAAGCAAGGACGACTTCGCCGATGCCGACTTCGTCATCGAAGCGGTATTCGAGGAGATCGGCGTCAAGAAGCAGGTGTTTGCCGAGGTCGAGGCGGTGGTGTCGGCCGAGTGCGTCCTGGCGACGAACACCTCCTCGCTCTCGGTCACCGAGATGGCTGCGGATCTGAAGAACCCCGAGCGGGTCGTGGGCTTCCACTTCTTCAACCCCGTGTCGGTCATGCAGCTGCTCGAGATCGTCCGGGCTGACAAGACCGACGACGCCACTCTGGCGACGGCCTTTGCCACCGGCAAGACGTTGAAGAAGACGTCGATCCTGGCCGAGGACTCTCCCTCGTTCATCGCGAACCGCCTGCTGGGACGCTTCATGGGCGAAGTCGGTCGGATCGTCGACGAAGGCACGCCACTCGACATCGCCGACCACGCCTTCGCCGGGTTCGCACCGATGCCGCCGTTCGAGCTGCTCGGCTTGGTCGGTCCCGCGATCGCGCTGCACAACAACGAGAGCCTCTTCAGCGCCTACCCGGACCGCTTCTACGTGTCGGAGGGCCTGCGGCGTCTGGTCGCTGCCGGGAAGCCCGGGTTCTACATCTACCCCGAAGGCAAGCCGGTGCTGGATCCCGACGTCACAGCTCTCATGGAGACGCCGGCCCACCCCGTTGTCCTCGACTCCGCACAAGTCCGCGAGCAGGTACTCTCCGCTTTGGCGCAAGAGGCTCAGCTGATGCTGGATGAAGGTGTGGTCGCGGCTCCCATGGACATTGACCTCGCCCTGATCACCGGCGCGGGGTTCGCCGCCTGGAACGGCGGGCTGACGCCGCTGCTGGATCGCGCCGGCATCTCGGAGAAGGTCAACGGGAAGCGGTTCCTGCCCCGGGGTGTGGCCAGCGTCCCAGCCTGACCAACGACGCACACCAACACGCACACCGGCGCGCCAAAGCCGTAGGCGTCAGTTGCTATCTCATATGTGATCTATAGTCGAGTGCATGAGAGACAACTACTTGGGCCGCATCGGCACTTTGATCCGGGATGCCCGACGTCACCAAGGCTTGACCCAGAACGATCTTGCCGAGACTTTGGGGACGAGCCAGAGCGCGGTGGCGCGCATCGAGCAGGGCAAGCAGAATCTCAGCCTTGAGATGCTCGCCCGCATCGGCCAGAGCCTGGACTCCGAGTTCGTCTCGATGGGCCACTCCGGCCCTCAGCACCTTCGCATCGTCGGAGGCACCAAGCTGTCCGGGGCGATCGACGTCAAGACCAGCAAGAACGCCGCCGTCGCGCTGCTGTGCGCCTCGCTGCTCAACCATGGGCGCACCACCTTGCGCAACCTCGCCCGCATCGAGGAGGTCAACCGCATCCTCGAGGTGCTCACCAGCATCGGCGTCAGGACCCGCTGGCTCCCCGACAGCAACGACCTCGAGATCACTCCCCCTGCCCACCTCAACCTCCCTGCGATGGATCTCGAGGCTGCCCGCAGGACCCGTACGGTGATCATGTTCCTCGGCCCCCTGCTGCACGAGCTCGACGAGTTCCGTCTGCCCTACGTCGGAGGGTGTGACCTCGGCACCCGGACGGTGGAGCCGCACCTGCACGCCTTGCGGGCGTTCGGCCTCAACATCACCGCCGTTGCGGGCTTCTACGATGCCAAGGTCGATCGCCAGGTCAGCCCCGGCAAGGCGATCGTCCTGACCGAGCGCGGCGACACCGTCACCGAGAACGCGCTCATGGCTGCCGCCCGGCACGACGGCGTCAGTGTCATCCGCAACGCCAGCTCCAACTACATGGTCCAGGACCTCTGCTTCTTCCTCCAGGCGCTCGGCGTGACCATCGAGGGAATCGGCAGCACGACGCTGACCATCCACGGCCGACGTGTCATCGACGTCGACGTGGAGTTCTCGCCCTCAGAGGACCCGATCGAGGCGATGAGCCTGCTCGCCGCGGCGGTCGTCACGGAGTCCGCCATCACCATCCGTCGAGTGCCGATCGAGTTCCTCGAGATCGAGCTCGCCCAGCTCGAGGGCATGGGCATGAAGTACGACATGACGCCGGAGTACCGCTCGGCCAACGGGCTCACCCGTCTGGTCGACCTCACCACCATCGCCGGCCCGTTGACGGCGCCCGCCGACAAGATCCACCCGATGCCGTTCCCCGGCCTGAACATCGACAACCTGCCGTTCTTCGCGCTCATCGCGGCGTGCGCGACCGGTACGACGATGATCCACGACTGGGTCTATGACAACCGGGCGATCTATCTCACCGAGCTCACCAAGGTCGGGGCCAAGGTACAGCTGCTCGACCCGCATCGGGTGCTCATCGAGGGGCCGACCCGTTGGCGCGCCGCCGAGGTCATCTGCCCGCCCGCGCTGCGTCCTGCGG
The DNA here is from genome assembly GCA_035654835.1 of Dermatophilaceae bacterium. GTDB lineage: Bacteria > Actinomycetota > Actinomycetes > Actinomycetales > Dermatophilaceae > UBA4719. Next base: position 22,687 of record DASRVZ010000099.1, read on the forward strand.
TGGTCATCCTGCTCGCGATGCTCGCGGCCCCAGGGACCTCGGTCCTGCGCAACGTCTACGTGATCAACCGTGGCTACGAGGACCTGGCCCAGAGACTCAACGCACTCGGCGCGACGGTCGAGACCTTCCGCGACATCTGAGCGGGCTGAGCGGGCGCTCAGACGCTGCGCCGTAGCTCCTTGGACAGCGAGGTGGCGATCGCGTCCGGGGTCAGCCCAATCTCGTCCAGCACCTGACTTCGAGAGGCGTGCGCCAGGAACTCCTTGGGTATGCCGTAGCAGCAGACCGTGGTCCTGCTCCCCGCCTGACGCATCGCCAGGGTCACCGACGATCCGATGCCCCCCGACACCAGGTTGTCCTCGATCACTGCAACCACGCTGGCATCGCCGGCCGCGTGGACCAGATCCGGGCTGACTGGCAACACCCACCGAGGATCAACGACACGCACCGAAATCCCTTGAGCCTCAAGCTTTTCGGCCACGATGATCGACGTTGCTGCCATCACTCCGACACCGACGATCAGCAGATCCACCGCGCCGCGCCCGGTCTCGTGCAGGACGTCGAGGCTGTCGAGCTGGCGCACCCGGGGTATGGGGTCTGCGACATCACCCTTGGGGAAACGCAACACCGTGGGACCATCTGAGACCTCGACGGCCTCGCGCAGCTGTCGGCGCACCTGCTCGCCGTCGCGAGGCGCCGCCAACCGCAAACCCGGCACCACGGCGCAGATCGTCATGTCCCACATGCCGTTGTGGGAGGCACCATCGGTGCCCGTCACGCCGGCACGGTCCAGCACCACCGTGACGCCGGCCTTGTGGAGGCCAGCGTCCATGAGCAGCTGGTCAAAGGCACGGTTGAGGAATGTGGCATAGACAGCGACCACCGGATGCAGACCGGCAAAGGCGAGCCCGGATGCCATCGTCAGCGCGTGCTGCTCGGCAATCCCCACGTCAAAGACCCGGTCCGGGAAGCGTCCTGCGAACCGGTCCAGACCCACCGGGATCATCATCGCGGCGGTCAGCGCCACCACGTCGGGTCGCCGTTCACCGATCTCGCACATCTCGTCGCTGAACTCATCGGTCCAGATCCGGCCACCCTCGTTGAACGGCAGGCCGGTCTCGGGGTTGATGATGCCCACAGCGTGGAAGCGGTCGGCCTCATCCTCACACGCAGGTGCGTAACCACGGCCCTTCTGGGTGATCACGTGGACCAGCACCGGGCCACCGAACGCGCGGGCCTTGCGCAGCGCTGACTCGAGCGCCTCTTCGTCGTGTCCGTCGACCGGGCCGAGGTACTTCAGCCCCAGGTCCTCGAACATGCCCTGCGGCGCGACGATGTCCTTGAGCCCCTTCTTCACCCCGTGCAGCGTCTCGTACATCACGGACCCCACAACCGGCGTGCGAGCCAGCGTGTTCTTGCCCCAGTCCAGGAACCGCTCGTAACCGCGCGTCATCCGCAACGTGGCCAAATGGTCGGCGAGCCCGCCCGTGGTCGGTGCATAGGAGCGTTCGTTGTCGTTGACGACGATCACCAGTGGGAGGTCCTTGTCGGCCGAGATGTTGTTGATCGCTTCCCAGGCCATCCCCCCGGTGAGCGCCCCATCACCAATAACCGCAACGGTATAGCGGTCACGTTGGCCTTGGAGACGGCGCGCGATGGCGATGCCGTCAGCCCAGGACAACGCCGTGGACGCATGAGAGTTCTCGACGACGTCATGCTCCGACTCTGCCCGGCTCTGGTAGCCCGACAGCCCGCCCTTCTTGCGCAGGTTGGGGAAATCATCCCGACGGCCAGTGAGCAGCTTGTGGACGTAGGTCTGGTGACCGGTGTCGAACACGATGGTGTCCCGCGGCGAGTCGAAGACCCGATGCAACGCGATGGTCAGCTCGACGACGCCAAGGTTGGGCCCGAGGTGACCGCCCGTCCTGGAGACCGAGTCGATGAGGAACTCCCGGATCTCCTTGGCCAGCGTCGGCATCTGAGCCGCGGTCAGGGCTTTGAGGTCCTCGGGACCGTTGATCGAATCCAGCAGCTCCACGCTCTCAGGCATCCTTTCATCTGACTCAGATCCTTCATGTGGCTCAGATCTCCAGCTGACCCACGCTTCAACCTGAATCAGGCTCTAACCACTCGGACCCTTGAGTCTATGGCGTGCGTCGGCCCAGCCTCCCGAGGGCGAGCGCGAGGCCGACCAGCGCCACCACAGGGCCGATGATGGCCCACAACGTGACGCTGGTCATGGGGCTGCCTTTCAGGTAGCCCAGCCCCTGCATCGTCCAGATCAGCCCCATCAGGACCAGAAGGATGCCCAAGCCGACGCGTAGGTTCTTGTTCATGTGTGGACGCTACCGCCCCGCGCCCCGACGCCTGCCCATGCGGAGGGAACCCAGCGAGGTGCGTCACAGACGGGGGACGTAGTGCTTGCCCTGCAACGCGTCATACAGGAGCTGCGCACCGCGAGCAGAGGCCCGAAGGCGAAGGCCCTCGGCCTCGAGATCGGACTGAATCTCGGAGAGCGCTTCGGTGCTCACCAGATCGCCGAGGTCCACGCGAACCTCGCGGTAGGCCTGGCGCATCGCCTCGAGCTGGGCGTCGATGTGCCGCACCGCGACCCACGCCAGGGCGACCGGATTCTTGCGCCACCCGGCATAGCCTCGGTAGTCCGATGGGCAATGGTCGAGCAACCACGACACTGCAGGCACCTGCCAGCCTGGGGAGTCCGGCGGGGGCACGGCCTTGGGCCAGCCCGGAGGCGTACGAGACGGTGAGCTCATCTCCCCAGTCTGCCAACCTGCGCCGACAAACGGCCTCGCTTGCGACATACGAACGACCCGAATCCGTCATGTCTGGGGCAGATTCGGGCCGTTCGGGCTGTATTGCTGTGTGCCAGCGCTAGAAACCAGTTGGCCGGTCAGCCGTTGACGAGCGAGCGCAGGACGTACTGCAGGATGCCGTCGTGGCGGTAGTAGTCCGCCTCACCGGGAGTGTCGATGCGCAGATCGGCATCGAACTCGATGACCGATCCGTCGAGCTTGGTCGCCTTGACGTGCAACGTCTTTGGCGTCGTCCCCTCGTTGAGAGCGGTCACGCCCGAGATGTCGAACGTCTCGGTGCCGTCAAGCCCGAGCGAGTCGGCGTTCTGGCCGGCTGCGTACTGCAGCGGAAGCACACCCATGCCGATCAGGTTGGAACGGTGGATCCGCTCGTAGGACTGCGCGATGACCGCTTTGACACCCAGGAGGCGGGTGCCCTTGGCGGCCCAGTCGCGGGACGAGCCGGAGCCGTACTCCTTGCCCGCCAGAACCACCAGCGGCACACCGGCTGCGGCGTAGTTCTGGGCGGCGTCATAGATGCTCGACTGGGCGCCGTCGGCGGTGAAGTCCCGGGTGAAACCGCCCTGGACATCGTCGAGCAGCTGGTTGCGCAACCGAATGTTGGCGAAGGTGCCGCGAATCATGACCTCGTGGTTGCCACGACGCGAGCCGTAGGAGTTGAAGTTCTTGCGGTCGACGCCATGAGCTGCGAGGTAGACACCAGCCGGGCTGCTAGCGGCGAACTGGCCGGCCGGGCTGATGTGGTCGGTCGTGACCGAGTCACCGAGCTTGGCCAGGACCCGCGCGCCGGCAATGTCGGCGACGGGGCTCGGCTCACGCTTCATGCCCTCGAAATACGGGGGCTTGCGCACGTAGGTTGAATCCGGCGCCCAGTCGAAGGTCTTGCCCGCGGGCGTGGGCAAGGCGCGCCAGCGGTCATCACCGGCGAAGACGTCGGCGTAGTCGCTGCTGAACATCTCCTTGGTGATCGAGCCGTCGACCACCCGGGCGACGTCGGCCGAGGCGGGCCAGATGTCGCGCAGGAAGATGTCGACACCCTGCGGGTCGGTGCCGAGCGGCTCTGACTCAGGGTCCCAGTCCATGGTGCCCGCAAGCGCATAGGCCACAACCAGCGGCGGCGACGCGAGGTAGTTCATCTTGATGTCGGGGTTGATCCGGCCCTCGAAGTTGCGGTTGCCGGACAGGACGGACACGGCGCTGAGGTCGTGCTCCTGGATGACCGCCGAGATCTCCTCGGCCAGCGGCCCGGAGTTGCCGATGCAGGTCGTGCAGCCATAACCGACCAGGTGGAAGCCGAGCTTCTCCAGGTAGGGCCATAGGCCGGCCTTCTCGTAGTAGTCGGTGACAACCTTGGAGCCCGGTGCCATGGAGGTCTTCACCCAGGGCTTGGCGCTCAGACCGCGCTCGACCGCGTTCTTTGCCAGCATCGCCGCCGCCACCATGACCGACGGGTTGGACGTATTGGTGCACGAGGTGATCGAGGCGATCGCAACGTGACCATGATCCATCTCGGTCTTGGTGCCGTCGGCCAATGTGACCGGAACCCTGTTGTGGTTCTCGCCGCCATCGACGTACGCCGGGAGCGTCCCGTGGAAGGACGCCTTGGCGTCGCTGAGCGAGATGCGGTCCTGCGGACGCTTGGGCCCGGCGATCGACGGGACCACTGTCGACAGGTCGAGCTCGAGGTACTCGGAGAAGACCGGCTCGACCGAGGCGTCGTGCCAGAGGCCCTGCTCCTTGCTGTAAGCCTCGACCAGGGCGACCTGCTTCTCGCTGCGACCGGTAAGGCGGAGGTAGTCGCAGGTGACCTCATCGATCGGGAACATGGCGGCGGTCGAGCCGAACTCGGGGCTCATGTTGCCGATCGTGGCGCGGTTGGCCAACGGCACCGCCGAGACTCCCTGCCCGTAGAACTCGACGAACTTGCCGACCACACCATGGGCGCGCAGCATCTCGGTGATCGTCAGGACAACGTCCGTTGCCGTGACGCCAGAGGGAATCTCGCCGAGCAGCTTGAAGCCCACCACGCGTGGGATGAGCATCGAGACGGGCTGGCCCAGCATCGCCGCCTCGGCCTCGATGCCGCCGACGCCCCAGGCGAGGACACCCAGCCCGTTGACCATCGTGGTGTGTGAGTCGGTGCCGACGCAGGTGTCGGGATAGGCCATGCCGTCGCGGTCGAAGACGACCCGGGCAAGGTGCTCGATGTTGACCTGGTGCACGATCCCGGTCCCGGGCGGGACGACCTTGAAGTCGTCGAACGCGCTCTGGCCCCAGCGCAGGAACTGGTAGCGCTCACCGTTGCGCTGGTACTCAAGCTCGACGTTCCGCTCGAAGGCGTCGGCACGGCCGGCGATGTCAGCGATCACCGAATGGTCGATGACCATCTCGGCGGGGGACAGTGGGTTGATCTTTGAGGCATCACCACCGAGCTCGACGACGGCCTCGCGCATCGTGGCGAGGTCGACGATGCACGGGACGCCGGTGAAGTCCTGCATGATCACGCGCGCCGGCGTGAACTGGATCTCGGTGTCCGGCTCGGCGCTGGGATCCCATCCGGCGAGGGCGCGGATGTGGCCTGCGGTGATGTTGGCGCCGTCCTCGGTCCGCAGGAGGTTCTCGAGGAGCACCTTGAGGCTGAACGGCAGCTTGGAGCTGCCCTCCACCGCTGAGAGGCGGAAGACGTCGTATGACGCGTCCCCGACCTTCAGAGTCCCCCTGGCACCGAAACTGTCTATGCTTTGCTGGCTCACGCCGGCTCCTTCCGGATTTTATCTTGACGTCAAGATATATCTAACCACACGCACCTTGGGCTGTCAGGGCCCGATGGCACCGGTCTCCCGACTCACGTGTGATGTCTCGCCAAAGCCTCACGCAGATCCCGAGGGATCGGCACCTTGCGGCGGCCATCGACCGCCACACACACGTAGGTGATGACCACCTGAGCGCATCGGGTCCGCCCATGACCCGGCGCCTCGAACCGGTCGATGTCAACGCGGTCGATGTCATATCGGAGGCGGAAGGACGTCGTGCCCACGTGGTCCACCAGCACCCCGATCTCAGCGTGCTGGAACGCCTCAAGGCTGTCGGCCCACTCGATCTCGGCGTTGCGCAGGACGGCGTCGAACCCTTGCGCCCGCAACGTCGCGTAGCCGTAGCCGATCGACTCCATGAAGGCGCTCATCGCCTCGTCACACCACCCGAGATACCACATGTTGAAGACGACCCCCAGGGAGTCGACCTCGAAGAAGCGGACATCCACCGGGTAGCGAAACAAGCTGTCGTTGTTGAGTATCGACTCGTTCACGACTGCTCGCCCAACGGCCGCCGTGCCACGAGGGCGAGGTCAATGGCATCGCCGTCGGGCAGATGACGGACCACCTCGCCGAGCTGTTCGACCAGCAGCCCCTCGCTTGCCGCGCGGTACTCGGTCTCGGTGTGAAGCAGTCGGGCATCGGAGGGGCCACCAACCCCGTCGGTGAGGTTGCGCAAGGCGTGACCGATCACGACCAGCGCACCACCCGGGGCCAGCCATCCGCGTGCTTTCGAGAGGACGTCGTCCTCGATGTGAAGGTAGGCCAGCAACACCAGGTCGAAGGTGGCACCGTCCGGTGGCTCCCACGTCCCTACGTCGGCGACGACCCAGTCGACGTCGACGCCGGCTCCGCGAGCCCCCGCACGACCCCGCTCGATACCCACGGCCGAGAAGTCGACCGCCGTGACCCGCCATCCCAGCGAGGCCAGCCAGACGGCATGGCGCCCCTCCCCCGCGCCCAGGTCCAGCGCCCGACCAGGGGTCCATGCACCGACTGTGTCGGACACCCAAGCGTTCGGCGACGCCGACCATACGCGGTCCGAACCGGCATACCGGCTGTCCCATTCCTGCGCCCCGTGGCCCGACGTCATGCCAAGGGCTCCAGAACGGCGATGCACTCGATGTGGTGAGTCATCGGGAAGGCATCAAAGGCTCGCAGGGTCCGTATCCCGTAGCCCGCGTCACGTGCGTAGGCGACGTCACGCGCCAGTGCAGCCGGGTCGCACGCGACGTAGGCGATCGCCCGAGGCCCGAGTGCCGCAACGTCCTTGATGACCGACTTGCCGGCCCCGATGCGCGGTGGGTCGAGAACAACGAGATCTGCGTGGATGCCCTGCCGTACCAACGGTTTCAAGACCCGGTCTACCTTGCCGCGGCGCAACTCAATCTCCGTGCGATGCCGCAGGTTGCTCTTGGCATCACGGATGGCGCGCGCATCCGACTCGATGGCCAGAACGGCGCCTTCCGGCCCCACCGCGTCCGCGAGGGCGAGGGCGAACAAGCCCACGCCTGCATAGAGGTCCATCGCGCGCTCCCCCCGTGCCGGCTCCAGCTCGCGCAGCACATGAGCGACGTACGTGGCGGCAGCTCCCGGGTGAACCTGCCAGAACCCCCGTGCCGAGAGCCGGAACTCGGCTGCCCATGTCCCCGTGTCGACGCGCTCGGTGACGTAGGGGACGGACGAGTCTCCCTGCGGCAGAGGCACGGCCACGGCGCGAGGCTCACCGCTCGCATCGACGACGTCGACAGAGGTGACCCGAGGCCATCGACGATCCAGGACACCGGTCTGGATGACCCGCCTGGTCGAGATCAGACAGTCATCGACGGGAATGACGTCGTGGCTGTGGTGCGGGTGCAGCCCCGCCGCACCAGAGGCATCAACGGCGAACTCGGTCCTGGTCCGCCAGCGAATCCCCTCATCGGCGCCGGGAAGTGGCTCGACCTCAACATCGACGTCGAGGCCGGCCATACGTTTGAACTGCTCCACCACGACGGCAGCCTTGAGCTCCCTTTGATAGGTGAGCTCGCAGTGCTGCCAGTCGCATCCGCCGCACTTGCCAGGGCCGGCGAACCGGCAGGGAGGCACCACCCGGTGCTCTGAGGGCTCGAGCACCTCAACAGCGTCCCCGAGCAGGAACCGATCGCTCGGTGCGCCGGCGGTGATCCGCACCCGCACCGTCTCGCCGGGAACGGCATGTCTCACGAACACCACCCGGCCGTCATACCGCGTGACGCAGTGGCCACCGTGGGCGACCTTGCCGATCTGTGCCTCGAACTGCGTGCCCACCAACGAGGCCCGTGGATCGTCGTCCACGTCATGGCTCGGGACACGGCTCTGGCTGCTGCTCACTCTCCGCGCCGAACCGAGCCCACGATCGGGCCGTCAAAGCGCTTTTCCGCACCCTCGGAGGAACGCAGCTGCCAGGGCACGCTGGTCACCATGACCCCAGGAGTGAAGTGGAGACGGCTCTTGAGGCGCAACGCGCTCTGGTTGTGCAGCACCTGCTCATACCAGCGGCCCACGACGTACTCGGGGATATAGACCATCACGACGTCGCGGGGGCTGCCTCGTCGTACGGACTTGACGTAGTCGACAACCGGACGGGTGATCTCGCGATAGGGCGAGTCCAGCGCCTTCAACGGCACGGGGATGTCACGACGATCCCATTCGTCCTGCAGCGCCTTGGTCTCCTCGGGATCCACGTTCACGGTGATGGCTTCGAGCAGTGAGGGCCTGGTCGCGCGCGCATAGGCGAGGGCACGCAGGGTGGGCTTGTGGATCTTGGACACCAGCACGATCGCGTGAACCCTGGACGGGAGCATCTGCTCCTCGCCGGGTTGCTCCGCGACATTGAGCTCGCGACGCACCCTGGCGTAGTGGTTGTGGATGCCGTTCATGATGATGAACAGGACCACCATCGCCGCGACGGCGTAGCCCGCGCCGTGGACGAACTTGGTGGCGAGAACGACCAGAAGCACCGTGCCCGACATGAAGGCTCCGACGGAGTTGATGACGCGGCTGCGCATCATCCGCTGGCGTTTCTTGGGATCGCGCTCGATGCTCAGATGGCGGTTCCAGTGCCTGATCATGCCGGTCTGGCTCATGGTGAAGGAGACGAAGACACCGACGATGTAGAGCTGGATCAGCTTGGTGACCTGCGCGTGGTAGACGAAGATCAGGAAGCAGGCGGCACCGGCCAGGATGAGGATGCCGTTGGAGAACGCGAGCCGGTCGCCGCGGGTGTGCAGCTGGCGCGGCAGGAAGCCATCCTTGGCGAGGATGGAAGCAAGCACCGGGAACCCGTTGAAGGCCGTGTTCGCGGCCAGGATGAGGATAACGCCGGTGACGATGGAGATGAAGACGACACCGAGGTGGAAGTCGGAGAAGATCGTCTTGGACAGCTGGCCGATGATCGGGTCCTGGTTGTACGAGTCGCCGACCGGTTGGCCGCCGAGGGTGAGCTGGCTGCCGGGGAACTCCGCGAACTTGATTCCGGTCAGGTTCACGAGCGTGATGATCGACATCATCATGGTGACCGAGATGGCGCCCATCAGAAGCAACGTGGTCGCCGCGTTCTTGCTCTTGGGCTTCTTGAACGCCGGGACGCCGTTGGAGATGGCCTCCACGCCGGTCAGGGCGGCACTTCCGGAGGAGAAGGCACGCAGGAGAAGGAAGATCATGGCAAAGCCGGCGAGTCCCTCCGCGCCATGTTCTGGAATGAGCTCGAACTTCGCACTCTCGGCCGGGTCCAGGGATCCGGTGGCCGACTGGTAGAAACCGAACAGCGCCATACCGATGATGCCGATGATGAATGCGTAGGTGGGAAGCGCGAACGCCGTCCCGGACTCGCGCACCCCGCGCAGGTTCATGGCGGTGAGCAGCACGACCATCCCGACCGCAGCAGTCGTCTCGTGCCCTCGCAGCTGCGGCAGGGCTGTGGCGGCGTACTGGGCCGCCGATGAGATCGACACCGCGACGGTCAGCACATAGTCGACCAGCAGGGCGCTTGCGACCGTCAGACCCGCTCGCGGCCCCAGGTTGACCGTCGCCACCTCGTAGTCACCGCCACCGGAGGGGTAGGCATGGACGTTCTGGCGGTACGACGCCACCACGACGAGCATGACAACGACGACAGCGAGGCCGATCTGCCACGAGTGGGTCGTCGCGAAGGCACCACCGGCCACGGCCAGGGTAAGGAAGATCTCGTCCGGGGCGTAGGCCACTGACGAGAGTGCATCGCTGGCAAATACCGGGAGCGCGATCCGCTTGGGGAGCAGGGTCTCCCCCAACCGGTCACTGCGCATGGCCCTACCGATGAAGAGCCGTTTGACGATCCTGCCTGTTTGCGACACGACGAACACTCTAAGCGCCTGGCGAGCGCGGGCGTGCGATGTGTGCGTCGCGGTGACACTCGGGCGCATGTGGGCCTTGTCGGTGTACCGTCGCTGCGTGCACTTCGTCATCATGGGTTGTGGCCGGGTCGGTGCGACCTTGGCGCTCAGTCTCGAGAGTCAGGGCCACGACGTGGCCGTCATCGACAGCAACAGCGCGGCCTTTCGTCGTCTGGGCAACAGTTTCGAGGGCAAGAGGGTGACCGGCCTCGGCTTCGACCGCGACACCATGCTCGAAGCCGGGATCGAGCAGGCCTACGCCTTCGCTGCCGTGAGCAACGGAGACAACTCGAACATCCTGGCCGCCCGCGTCGCCCGCGAGACGTACGGCGTTGAACATGTGGTGGCGCGCATCTACGACCCGGGCCGGGCGGAGATCTACCAACGCCTTGGCATCCCCACTGTCGGCACCGTCCGCTGGACAGCCGACCAGATGCTGCGCAGGTTGTTGCCCCAGGGGTCGGTCCCCGAACACACGGACCCCAGCGGCCACGTCGTTATCGCCGACGTGTCGATCAACCAGCTCTGGGTCGGCCGCCGGATCAGCGAGCTCGAGTCGACCTCAGGTGCCAGAGTCGCCTACCTGACGCGGCTGGGCGACGGCATACTTCCGGGCCCAGACACGGTCTACCAGGATGGGGACCTGATCCACGTCATCACGACCAGAGTGGAGCTCGCGAACGTCGAGCAGACCCTCGATAAGACACCGCCGGTCCACTGACCACCGACCCCCGTCCGCCGTCCCGAGAAACTACCTTCCCGAAAGACCCCGAAAGACCATCGCTCGAAAGGACGTACACCCGATGCGAGTTGTCATTGCTGGAGCAGGCAGCGTGGGTCGCTCCATCGCGCGCGAGCTGCTGCACAACGGACACCAGGTGTTGTTGATCGACAAGGACGTCGACGATGTCCAGGCCGGCCGCGTCCCCGAGGCATCCTGGCTGCTCGCTGACGCCTGCGAGACCAGCTCGCTGCACGAGGCCGGTTTGGATGACTGTGACGTGGTCGTGGCCGCGACCGGGGACGACAAGGCCAACCTGGTGGTGTCCCTCCTGGCCAAGACCGAGTTCGGCGTGCCCCGCACCGTAGCTCGGGTCAACAACCCCAGGAACGAGTGGCTGTTCGACGAGGCCTGGGGAGTGGATGTGGCCGTGTCGACGCCGAGACTGATGACTGCGCTCGTTGAGGAAGCCGTCAGTGTCGGGGATCTGGTGCGGATCTTCACCTTCGGGCAGGGCACCGCCACCATGGTTGAGCTCACGCTTCCTGAAGACAGCCCGTTTGCCGGCAAGCGGGTCGGGGACGTTCCCTGGCCCAGCGACTGCGTTCTGGTGGGGATCATCCGCGAGGACCACCCGATTGCGCCGAGCCGCGACGACTCGCTCGAGGCTCACGACGAGCTGTTGTTCCTCGCCACACCCGACATCGAGGATGCCCTCGAGGCGCTGCTCAGCCCGGGCAAGAGGCAGCCCCGCGGCAAGGAGTGACGGAAGCGCCGTTCAGTCCTGCGGTTCGGGCGCCGGCAGCTCGGTTGGGGTGAGCGGGGTCTTGCCCCGCACGAGCATCATCCCCATGATCGCCAGCGCACACAGGTAAGCAGGCCACCCCAGCGCGATCTTGGCCACTCCCAGCATGGTGACCTGCCCCGCGAGGTACAGCGGGAACATCACCGCCACCCGCACGGCATACAGCAGGACGAGCACCATGGTCAGTTTCTGACACACCCTGACCAGACCGCCGTCACGTCGCCACGCCGTGGGGTCCTCCGCCATCTGTGGATCACCCGCGGCGACGATGAACCCGACGATCGGCCAGCGCACGACGACAGACAGCAATGAGCCGACACCCCAGGCAGCACTGGTCAGGATGCCGGGCAGGAATGCCGCCTCTGCGCGTCCACTGCGCAACGCGAAGTACGCGGCGATGGCAGTGGCCAGGACGGCCGACAGGACATAGCGCGGCGTCTGGCGGCTCGAAAGACGCACCAGCAGCAGGATCAGTACGATGACCGCCGAGGCTGCCACCGCGATCTTGACGTCGTGTCGCCACATCCATGCTGCCACGAATGCGACCGTCGGCAGCGCCGTCTCTAGCGAACCTCGCGCGCCCCCCATCGCGGACGAAAGTCGCTCGCGGATAAGGGTTTCGACGGTGTGTGCCGCGCTGTCGCCGGGTGATCTGGTCACGATGTCCTCGCTAGTGGCCACGGGTCGGCTTGATCTCATAGGCCGGGTTGAACATGGTGGCAATGCCGTGCTTGAAGGTCACACGCCCCCGTGCGGTCAGGTACGTGCCCGGCACTATTCCGCCGATCCGTCGGCGCCCGAGCCAGATGAGGTCGAGGGTCTTGCTGCCGTCATACAGCTCCACCACGAGTGCCGGGACGTTGACGCGAGGTCGCAACGTGACGCTTCGCACGGAGCCACAGACAACGGCATCGGCGCGGTCTCTCAGTTCGGCGATCGGAGTGGCACCCTGGCGCCCAGCGTCCTCCTGCAGCTCACGGGCCTCGAACTCCAGCTCCGTGCTGGACAGCCGGGTCGCGACGCGCGCCACCAGCCCAGGCTTGCTCTCCTTGGAGCGACTTCGCTGGTCATTCGTCATTGCTGCGTCCCACCGCCTAGTGGATCTCGGTGATCTCTGGGCCACGTTCGAACGGCTTCAGATCGCTGAGGTTCGGGGCTGCAGGCTCCTCGTCGGCTCCATGTTCAACAACCGGTTCCGGCTGATCAGGCAGTTTCAGCGCCAACAGCTCACGCGGCGCCATGGCCTCGTCGCCGCGCACCACGACCGTTGCCCTGACCACGTCCAAGAGCACGGAGGCCGCGTCCTCGTCGATGGCTGCACGGCCACTGAGGACCGCGCGCAGGAACCATCGGGGACCATCGACACCGATGAATCGCGCAGGAGAGAAGACCGTGCGGCCGTCGGGGCCCTGACCCGGCATCCTGGCCTGCAGCTCAGGACCAAACGGACCGGACGTCAGATCGGCTGTGCCGCCCTGGCTGGTGATGCTGGCGGCGATCTCGTGACGAATGTCAAGCCAGACACCGTCGCTGCGCGGCGCGGCAAAGGCCTGCAGCTGGACAGCGGAATCACCCAGCACCGCGGTGACCCCGACCACCTTCTGGGACTCCTGCTCCACCTCGAGACGCAGCTCCATGCCGGGCACCCCGGTCACCCACAGCGACCCAAGATCCAGCCGGCCGTCCAACCCGTCCACCTCGGAACGGTCGAAAGGACCCGTCTTCTCGCTGCCTACCGCGGGACTGTCCGTCTGCCCGGACCCATGCGCGTCGGCCATGTCATCCGACTCAGGCGCATCCGTCGGGTGAGAGAGCGCAGCAGAGGTGTCTGCAGGCGTGGTGTCTGCAGGCGTGGTGTCTTTGGTGCCATGGCGGAAGATGCCCACGTTTCGTCAGTCCCTCGTCGTTGATGTCAGCGATGGTGTCGTTGAAGCGGGTGGCGGGCCGAACCCGCCACTGGCTCCATGTCCAGTGTCCCCCCGTTGACTGCCCGGAAGCGACTCCACTTCGACGAAGTGGGCCTCGCTGACCCGTTGGACCACGAGCTGGGCGATCCGGTCGCCCCGGATGATGCTGAATGCCTCGTGGCTATCCGTGTTGAGCAGGTTGACGAGGATCTCGCCGCGGTACCCCGCGTCGATCGTGCCGGGCGCGTTGACCATCGTAATGCCGTGTCTGGCTGCCAGCCCCGAGCGCGGGTGGACGAACCCGGCATACCCAGCGGGGAGGGCGATGGCGACACCGGTCGAGACGAGGGCTCGCTGCCCGGGCGCGAGGTCCATGTCCTCACGGGCGTACAGGTCCACCCCGGCGTCGCCCGGGTGTGCGTAGCAGGGTAACGGCAGATCGGGGTCCAGCCGCGAGATCAACACCTGAACCCGTGAAGGATCAATCATGGTCACAGCCCTTGGTCGAGTTTCCTGCCGCACACGCCATCGGGGTTCGGCTCAGGCAGCGCAATCGCGACAAACCGGCTGGCCGTTGACTTCCTTGGCCAGCTGGCTGCGGTGATGTACGAGGAAGCACCGTGAACAGGTGAACTCATCAGCTTGCTTGGGAACCACGCGCACCGACAGCTCTTCGCCGGACAGGTCGGCCCCGGGCAGCTCAAAGCCCTCGGCCTGCTCGGTCTCGTCTACGTCAACGCTCGACGCACTCTTGTCGACGCGCCGCGACTTCAACTCCTCGATCGAGTCTTCGGCGTCGTCGTCGTCAGTCTTGCGTGGCGCGTCATAGTCAGTCGCCATGGCGGTTGTCGCCCTCCTTGAGGTCTTAACAGGATCCGTGGTGCGTCGCTGCGGGGTCAACGCGCGGCCGTGTGTTTTTGTGCCCGCTTGCGGGGCGGATTGTGCCCTATCAGCAGCCTCCCTGTCACCTTGGGGTTTCCACCAGTTGGTCAAGGACCCCCGAGATGTGCCGGCTCGCCGCTCAGCGCAGGGGTGCCAACGCTTCCAACCGGCGCAGCAACGCGGCATGGACGCCTGGTCCGGCTGCCACCACGGCTGCCTGGCCCGGAGGTATCCCGTTCAGGCCCGTCACCAGCGCCCCTGCCTCGGCGGCGATGATCCACCCGGCCGCGAGATCCCACGGGTTGAGGCCCGACTCGTAGTACGCGTCGACCCTGCCGCATGCGACGGCGCAGAGATCAAGTGCGGCGCTGCCGGCGCGACGGATGTCGCGGATCTCCGGCAACATCGCGCTGAGCACCTCACCTTGGCGAGCACGCACCTCAGGCACGTAGCCGAAGCCGGTCGCGATGAGAGACTGCAGCAGGACGTCGACGGCGTTGACCCTGATCGCGGTGTCCTCACCGGCCACCAGGACATAGGCACCGCCGCCCCGTCGGGAGTGGAAGATCTCTCCGGTGAGCGGGTTGCAGATTGCGCCGGCGACCGGTTGCCACTGCCCTGGCGTCCCGGCGTCGCCGATCACGGCGGCCACCGAGACGCAATAGGCGGGGATCCCGTAGAGATAGTTGACGGTCCCGTCGATCGGGTCGATGACCCATGTGATGCCGGAGGTCCCAGCCGAAGCCCCGTCCTCCTCCCCAAGGACCGCGTCATCGGGCCGGGCGCCCAACAGGATGCGTCGCAGGAGCAGCTCTGACTCTTGGTCCATCACGGTCACGATGTCGTTGACACTGCTCTTGGTGTCCAGGACCCCCATGCCGCGTGGGCGGTCGTCAACGATGAACCGCCCGGCCGCACCGGCAGCCGTCACCGCAAGCTCTTCGAGCTCGCGAAGGAGTGGTTCGGGCATGTCACGACCCGACAACATCAGGTCAACAGGCATCAGTCGGACCCACAGAGCGCGGGGCGGGATGCCCGCAGGTTGGGACAACAACCCGGGCGGCATACGGGCGGGAACACGTCGTCACCGGGCCAGAAAGGAACGGCCCTCGGAGCCTGACCACGGGCCTGCGCAGCTCGCTCGAACGCGAGGTCGACGAGACCCGATACGAACTCGGGGTCGGTACCGACCGTGGGAACGCGCACCATCTCCAGGCCAACGTCGGCCGCCGTCTGCGCAGCTTCGGTGTCAAGGTCGAACTGGACCTCCATGTGATCGGAGACGAACCCGATCGGCGCCACCACAACGGTCTTGACCCCGGAGCCAGCCAGCGTCCGCAGCGCGTCGTTGACATCCGGGTCGAGCCACGGCTGTGAGGGAGGACCCGATCGGGAGCAGTAGACCAGCTCGTGGTCCAGGCCTCGGCTCAAAGTCGCGTTGACCTCTTCGGTGATGGCTGCAGCCAGTGCCAGGTGCTGGCGGCGGTATGCGTTGCCTTCGCCGTCACCGGGGCCGGAGGTGTCGTCGATGCCCTCAGGGATCGAGTGAGTGACGAAGACCAGGCGGACCTCATCATCGGATCGCACCTGTTCCGAACGCCCGAGGGCGCGCACCGCCTCGGTCACGTGCCGCGCATTGACGCGCGAGAAGCCGGGGTGGTTGAAGTAGGGCCGCACCTTGTCGACCTCGATCTCGCGTCCCTCATCGGCGAGGGTCTGCACGGCAGCTGCAAGGTCCTCGCGGTACTGGCGGCAGGAGGAGTAGGAGCTGTAGGCGCTGGTGATGATGGTGAGCACGCGGCGCATACCGGCCTCGTGGGCCTCGCGCAGCGTGTCGGTCACGAAGGGGTGGAAGTTGCGGTTGCCCCACAACAGCGGCGTCGTGAGCTCGCGGCGGTCCAGCTCGGAACGCAGGGCGCTCAGCAGCGCGCGGTTCTGGTCGTTGATGGGGCTCTTGCCGCCGAACGAGTAGTAGTGCTCGGCCACCGCGGCGAGTCGATCGTCGGGGATGCCACGCCCGGCGGTCACGGTGCGCAGGAACGGCATCACGTCGTCGGGCTCCTCCGGCCCGCCAAAAGACAGCAGCAGTATGCCGTCGTACGGGGCAAGTGAGCCGGTGTGGGTTCCGGACTGGGGCGAGGTCACAAGGTTCTCCGGTTCGCGGGAGGGTAGCAGGAGATCGGCGGCGTCAATCAGGATGGTTGTCCAAAACTACCGTTGCGGCGTGGCTTGTGCCCTGCCGGTCGTTGAAGATGGCAGAGTCTGTTGTTGTCGGGCGACTCAGGAGATGGCGATGCAAGACCTGCAACTTATCGGCGTACATGAGGACGGTGAGCACCTCCTGCTCAGCGGAGCCGAGGGCGCCCGCTTTCGGATGCTGGTCGACGCGCCGTTGCGGGCGGCGATCCGGCATGATCGGCCGCGCCTGGGACGGCCCCAGACGGGGAACGACGGCGGCCTGCGCCCGCGCGATGTCCAGGCCCTGATCCGGGCTGGTGCCTCCGCCGAGGAGACCGCCGAGCGCGCCGGATGGCCAGTCGAGAAGGTCCACCGCTACGAGGGCCCGATCCTGGCCGAACGTGAGCACGTTGCCGGTCTGGCCCGTGCTGCCCGTCTGCGCACACGCAACGGTGCCTACACAGGCGCCAGCGCTCCCACGCTGTCCGCACGGGTGTCAGAGCGACTCAAGGGCCGCGGCGTCGACCCCAGGGAGGCCAGCTGGGACTCGAGGCGGGCCGAGGACGGCCCATGGACCGTCGTCCTGACCTTTGCCGCGGGAGGACGCCAGCGTCAGGCGTCATGGAGCTTCGACCTTGCCGACCGGACCGTGTCCGCCGTCGATGACGAGGCCCGCTGGCTGAGCGAGGAGGAGCAGCTCGCCGCAGGGCCGATCCCTGCCCCGCATCTGGCATCGGCAGCGTTGCGCACCACCAGGGTCTATGACCTGGAGGCCGAGGGTGGCCTTCGTACGAGCGCCCCCGAAGACCTCCCCGACGATCTCCCCGACGAGCCCATCGACCTGATGACCGCGATGCGCGAGCGCACCACCGCGCGGAGCCGCCGCAAGCCGGGCGGTCGTCGTGGCTCACCCCACGCCCCTACCAACGTGCCGGGTGCCGGTGACCACGTCCCCGACCAGGCGTTGCCCCTTGAGGACCTGGCGTACGACCCCGAGATGATGCCGCCTCCCCCGGCTGCCCACGCCGACCCTGATCCGTCTGGTGTCGACGGTCGCCCTGAACCGGACGCAGCCGCTTATCTCATCGACCTGACCGATGAACAGGTCGAGCCCAAGACGGCGAACGCACAGCCCGTGCGGCGCAAGGCCGCGCGCAAGGGTGGTCGACCGAACGTCCCGGCCTGGGACGAGATCATGTTCGGCTCAAAACCGCGCGTCGACCATTCCTCATCCTGAACGCCGATTACATCTGAGCACTCGATTGTGAGCGCCGATCGTGTGCTCGGCTGGAACCTGCGAGACGTCTCGTGATCAGGCCTTGAGCCCGGGCGCCGGAATCGGGCAGTAGTCGAGGTCGAACGGGAGGAGCTCGGGCGAGATCGCCACGGCCCGAGCAGCGTGTGAGGTCATCCTGCGCATGTAGTGGCGCCGGCACAGCACCTCGTACTCCACCACGCCAACCTCGTCGGGTGCGATGTCTCCCACTACGATCTGCGCACCCTCGAGAACCATCGCGCCATCCACGACCCGGGCGTTGGTCGTCGCACGGCGGCCACACCAGCACAGCGCTTCCACCTGGAGCGTCTGGACGCGGTCGGCCAGCTCGATCATCCGTTGCGACCCGGGGAAGAGCTCAGTCCTGAAGTCGGCAGTGATACCGAAGGCGTAGACATCGACATCCATCTCGTCCACCAGCCTGGCGAGCTGTTCAACCTGTGCCGGGGTATAGAACTGGGCCTCGTCGCAGATCAGGTAGTCCACCCGCTGGCCGCTCGTGGCGCGGCCCACGACGACGTCCCAGAAGTCGAGGCCGTCCAACACCTCAAGGGCGGTGGTGGCCAGACCAAGACGTGAGGACAGCACCGCCTCGCCGGCCCGGTCGTGCTTGGTGAATATCAGCCCCGCCCGCCCCCTGGCCGCGTGGTTGTGGTCCATCTGCAGGGCCAGGGTGGACTTGCCACAGTCCATCGTGCCGGAGAAGAAAACGAGTTCAGCCACGGAAGGGAACTCTAATGGGTGCCGGTCACGGACCCTCAGCCATGTCCCGCGCGGCCACCTCGACCAAGGGGATCGCCATCTCCTCGGGGGTCAGCGATCCGTGAAGACCCAACAATGCCAACAGCCGTGGTCGCGCGGTCCGGGAGTCAACGATGGCGAAGTTGTCACGCATGGCCACGATGACGTCGCCGATGCGGGGCAGGACATGTTCTGAGACCGTGCCGAACAGCCCGTGTCCGATCGCCTCGTCCCGGCTCAGCACCCAGGCCCGCGTGTCCACCCGCTCGCGCCACGTGGCGAGCACGTCGGAGGTGGCGCCGGGCTCGCAGTACAGCTGGAGTGATCGAGGTTCACCGCCCACGTGCCGGACACCCCCCGCCAGCTCGGCGTCGTGCGCAAGATCGATCCGCAGGGCGTGTGGGGCATCCACCATGCCGTGGTCTGCGGTGACGTAGACCGAGGTGTCCGAGGGGACACTTGCCACGAGTCGGGCGAGGGACCGGTCGATCAGCTCAAGCTCATCACCCCACTCCCAGGACTGGCAGCCGTGCACGTGCCCCACCTTGTCGAGCTCTCCCCAGTAGAGATAGACGAGGGCACGTTTGCTGGCCCGCACTGCGGTCAGCGCCGCATCAACCCGCGCCTCGAGGGAGTGCGCCGCCTTGAAGGCCCCGCCACGCAACGCCGCATTGGTCAGTCCAGAGCCGTCGAAGAATCCCGGGCCGACGCGGGTGACGGTCAAGCCGTTGGCGGCCGCGCGCTCGAAAACGGTCTGGCTCGGCTGCCACACGCGCGGATCCGGACCATCTTCCCAGGACAGCTCGTTGAGCAGGCGGTCCTCACCGGGTACGAGCACCTCATAGCCGACGAGCCCGTGGGCGCCGGGCGGCAGACCCGTCCCAAAGGTGCCCATGCTGGTCGCGGTGGTCGATGGAAAACCCGCACAGATCCGGTATGCCGAGGGCAACAGCCCGCGTAGGAACGGGGCGTGCCCGCTGCGCTGGCGCAACAAGTCATATCCGAGCCCATCGATGAGCACCACCACCGCACGGCGCGCCGGCAGCAGCTCGAGCAGGTCGCGCGGAATGCCATCGTCCCGGGCAGGCTCTGCCACTCCCAACGACCGCACCACGGCAGGCAGTACGCCGGCCAGCCCAGAGGCGTCATACGCAGGCGGCAGGTTCTGGTCGAACACAGAGGTGGCCTCAGTGTCCAATGGCCGCCGACAACGATCGAGCGAACGCCATGGCCTGCGCCAGCGCGGGCTCGCCGTCGGCATCGGCACTGATCCGCAACCCGATGTCGTCAGTGGCGATGGTCCCCTCATAGCCGTGGTCGGCCGCGCAGCTCGGGTCGCCGCAGGTCGCAGGCATCACGTCGACCCGGCTGACCGCACCCCAGCCAAGGGTCAGGGTGAGCTCGCGTCCCAGCGAGCCGGGCACGTAGGTGGCGGGGGACGTCACCACGTGAGTCAGCATGACGCCCCGCACGGCACTGAGCGGCACGCACTCGGATGTCGCAGTCACGGTCGCCCCGGGCGCCGTGTCGTCCGGTTGAGCGCCTTCATCTTCGGACGAGTGGTCGTCGGCATGCGCGACGACGAGTCGAGTGGGAGTCAGGGCGAGCACGGTGATATGTCTGCGTACGCTGTCGTGGTCGAACGTCGTCTCCTGGTGCACCAGGTGCGAGACAATCTCGTCACCGGCGACAGCCGACTCGACCACGTCCGCCACCAGCGCCGGGTAGTAGCCGGCACGCTCGATGTCCTTGGTCAGCGCGCTCGGGAGCGGACGTCGTTGCTTCGTGACCTGGTCGGCGGTGTTACCCATGGGACCCATCTTGGCCCATGCTTCCTCTCGGCGCGCACCATGTGCTCCCCAGACGGCGACTGCGGCCCAAGGGCGGACCCGCCAGCGCGCTAAGCCAGGGCCCGCCGTTCGGTGTCGGTGCGGGCGGTTGCAGGGGCGACGAAGACCTCGACCCCCAACACATCGACCCCGCCGGGATGCGCCAACACGGGATTGATCTCCAGCGAGGCCACGTCCGGCTGCTGATCGGCCAGGACGGACACCCGCGCGATGAGGTCGGCCAGCGCTGCGCGATCTGCCGGTGCGGCGCCGTGATAGCCGTCAAGCAGGGGCGAGGCCTTGACCGATGAGATCAGGTCCATCACATCGACGTCGGTCAGCGGCGGGATCCTGTGCCCGATGTCACCGAGCAGGTCGGTCGGCGGCCCCGCGATGCTGAAGCTGACGACCGGTCCGAACAGCGGGTCCTCGGCTGTGCGTACGACACACGCGATCCCCGGTGTCGCCATGCGCTGCACCACCAACATCGCGGCATCGATGGGCGACAGCCTGGAGGACAGCGACTCGAACGACTCGCGGACGCTTGCCTCGGTCCGCAGATCGACGCGAATGCCTGCCAGCTGGGGCTGGTGCCGGACGTCAGGCGAGATCGATTTGAGCACGACCGGGTAGCCGAGCTGCTCGGCCGCAGCGACCGCGGCATCCGGCGTCTCCGCGGGGAGCGTCGGCCAGAGCTCCACGCCATATGCCGCCAACAACGTCTGGGCCTCGGTCGGCGTGAGTGCCCGTCCAGCGGGGGCATCTGCCAAGACACTCTCGATCAGATCCTCGGCCGCAGCACGGTCCAGGCCCGACGGTTGGACCGGCTCTCCTCGCTCGCGAGCTCGCCACTGCCCATATCGTGTGGCGGCCGCCAACGCACGGACGGCATCCTCCGGCATCGAGTATGCCGGGATCGCCCGACGCGGACGGCGATCGTCGCTGTCATCGCCCGGACCGCCGGACAGCCTCTCAGTGACACCCAGCATGCCGAGAAAGGTCGCCACGCAAGGTTTTTCGGACTTGGCGGCCGAATCGACGACCACGTCGACAATCTCGTCGTCAACCGTTGCCAACGGTGGGATGCAGCAGGTCAGCACGCTGTCCACGCCTTCATCCAGAAATGCCGCGTCAAGAGCGGTGGCGAAATCGGTGGCCGAGGCGTCGGACGGCACTGAGACCGGTCCGTGGGTGACCTCCAGCCCCCAGCTGACGCATGCCTGGGCGGTGAGCGCCTCGAGGGCGTGCGAGTTGCCGACGATGGCCACCCGGTCGCCTCGCGGCAGGGGCTGGTGGACCACAAGCTGGGCCACGTCGAAGAGCTGGTGCACGTTCTCGACCCGGATCACGCCGGCCTGGCGCAGCATGGCGTCAAAAGCGCCGGACGGGACACGCGTGGTACGCACCCGGTGACCGGGCGGGACGCCAAACGCGCTCATTGCGGACTTGACCACGATCACCGGTTTGCGCATTGAAAGCTGCCGCGCGATGCGGGAGAACTTGCGGGGGTTGCCCACCGACTCGAGGTAGAGGCCAACCGCGTGGGTGTCGTCGTCATCGATCCAGTACTGCATGAAGTCGTTGCCGGATACGTCGACGCGGTTGCCTGCCGACGCGAAGATCGAGATGCCGAGGTTGCGTCGTGCAGCCGAGGCGAGCACGGCGATACCCAGAGCGCCGCTCTGGGAGAACAGACCCATCGTGCCGGCAGGAGGCATGACGGGAGCCAGGGAGGCGTTCATCCGCACGTCAGGGTGAGAGTTGATGATGCCGAAGGAGTTGGGGCCGATGACCCGCATGCCGCTGTTGCGCGCGGTCTGCAACAACTCAACCTGCAGCTGCTCACCGGCCGTGCTTGACTCGGCAAATCCGGCGGACAGCACCAGCAACGCCTTGGCCCCCGCCGCAGCGCAGTCGTTGACCACCTCGATCACCGACTCCGCCGGAACGGCGACAACCGCGAGGTCAACATGGTCGGGGATGTCGGTGACCCGCGGATGGGCCTGTAGCCCTGCCACTTCCAGCGCCTCGGTGTTGACAGCGTGGACCCGGCCCGTGAAGCCACCATCGAGGATGTTTTGGAGCAACCGATGCCCGATCGAGCCGGTCCGGCGGCTGGCGCCGATCACAGCAATCGACGCGGGGAACAGCACGGAGTGCATGCTGACGGCCTCGGCGCGGTGCTCTCGCGACTGTCGAACCGCCAGTGACTGGACCGTCGGCTCGATCTCGAAGGCCACCGCGATCACGCCGTTGTCGAAGTGGTGGTTGACCTCGTACCCGGCATCGTTGAAGACCTGGATCATCTTGCGGTTCTGCGGCAGGACGTCAGCCACGAACTTGGCGACGCCCCGCTCCTGGGCGATGGCGGCTAGATGCTCGAGGAGGACCGACCCCACTCCCTTGCCCTGAAAGGCGTCGGAGATGTTGAAAGCAACCTCAGCCGTCTTCGCATCCAGCCTGTCGTAGCGGGCGACGCCGATGATCTCGCCGCGCACCGTGGCCACCAGGGCCACCCGGCTGTCGTAGTCGACCTGGGTGAATCGCGCAACATCCTTGTCGCTCAATGTCTTCAGCGGCGCGAAGAAGCGAAGGTAGATCGACTCGGCGGACTGCCCAGCATGGAAGCGACGAAGGCCGTCTCCGTCATCCGGCACGATCGGCCGCACGTGAGCCACCGAACCGTCCCGCAGGACGACATCGGCCTCCCACTCCGCCGGATAGCCATCAGGTCGCGAGGCCGCATTGATCATGGGCTCAGGATGTCAGACCCATCGAGGTGAACGTCGCTGAGACTCCGATCAGCAGAAATGGCTTTCGGTGGCTAAGGTCAGGCCATGGCCGATGCATACGCGCAGTTCCGCAACGCCCGAGACCTTCTGCTGTCGTCGCGGACCGACTACGACCGTGCGATGGCCGACTACTCCGCCCCCCGACCACCCGACTTCAACTGGGGTCTCGACTGGTTCGACCGGGTTGCGGCTGATGCCACCACCGGCGCGCGGGTCGCCCTGAAGCTCGTCGAGGCCGACGGGTCAAGCCACGCGGTGACGTACGCCGAGATGTCCGCCCGCTCCTCGCAGGTCGCCTCCTGGTTGTCCTCGTTGGGTGCGGTCAAGGGCGACCGCCTCCTGCTCATGATGGGCAACCAGGTGGAGCTGTGGGAGACGTTGCTGGGGTGCATCAAGCTGGGTGTCGTCGTGATCCCGGCCACCACGTTGTTGACACCTGCCGACCTGGACGACCGAATCACTCGCGGTGGCGTGCGACACGTCGTCACCTCTTCGGTCGACGCGGGCAAGTTCGATGACGTCCCCGGCGCCTACACGCGCATCGCTGTCGGCGAACCCGTCCCCGGCTGGACGGCATATGACGAGTCGCTCCGTGCGGCAACCGAATTCACGCCTCCCCGGTCAGCGGGCGGCGATGACACCCTGCTTCTCTACTTCACCTCTGGGACGACGGCCCAACCCAAGCTCGTCGAGCACACACACCTGTCCTATCCGGTGGGGCATCTGTCGACGATGTACTGGATCGGTCTGCGGCCCGGTGACGTCCATCTCAACATCTCGTCGCCAGGTTGGGCCAAGCACGCGTGGTCGTCCTTCTTCGCTCCCTGGAACGCCGAAGCCACGATCCTGGTCGTGAACCAGCCACGCTTCGACGCCGCCGGGCTGCTCGCGACCATGGCGCAGGAGTCGGTGACCACCTTCTGCGCCCCACCGACCGTCTATCGCATGTTGATCCAGCAGGACCTGGCGCCGTGGCGCAGCCGGCTTTCAGTCCGCGAGATGGTGGGCGCAGGAGAACCGCTCAACCCCGAGGTCATCGAGCAGGTCCAGAACGCTCTTGGCGTCGTGATCCGGGACGGGTTCGGCCAGACCGAGACAACAGCTCAAGTGGGCAACACCCCCAGCCAGGAGGTTGTCCCCGGATCGATGGGGCGGCCCCTGCCCGGTTATGACGTAGTCCTGCTCGACCCGGCGACCGGTGAGGAGCAGGTCGGTGACGGCGCGGAGGGTGAGCTCTGCCTTCGCCTCTCCGGCACGGGTGGGCGCCCAGTGGGGCTGATGGTCGGCTATCACGGCGACTACGAGAAGACCGACGAGTCGATGCGCGACAATGCGTATCACACAGGCGACGTGGCCTCCCGGGACGCGCGTGGTTACATCACCTACGTCGGGCGTGCAGATGACGTGTTCAAGGCCTCGGACTACCGGATCAGTCCGTTCGAGCTCGAGTCGGTGCTGATCGAGCATCCGGCGGTTGCCGAGGCGGCCATCGTGCCCTCACCGGACCCGACCCGCCTGGCCGTCCCGAAGGCGTATGTCGTTCTGGCACCCGGTTACGCGCCGACAGCAGAGACCGCGGAGTCGATCCTGGCCTACGCGCGAGAGCACCTCGCGGCATACAAGCGGATCCGTCGCATCGAGTTCGCTGAGCTGCCCAAGACCATTTCGGGCAAGATCCGCCGCGTCGAGCTGCGGGGCCGCGAGGAGACTGCCCACGGTGCAGGTGCCGGTGCTGACGCCTCGAGCCGGGCCAGCAAGACCGAGTTCTGGGAGTC
The DNA here is from genome assembly GCA_035654835.1 of Dermatophilaceae bacterium. GTDB lineage: Bacteria > Actinomycetota > Actinomycetes > Actinomycetales > Dermatophilaceae > UBA4719. Next base: position 47,634 of record DASRVZ010000099.1, read on the forward strand.
CGACTTCCCCGGGCTCAAGAACTGACGCCGAGCCTGTTGACGTCGACCGGGTTCCTGGCCGGGCTCAGGTTCTTGCTGAGGATCAGCGCATCTCGAAGAGCACGGTCACGCTGACGCTGACGTCCTGGCTTCCCGGCTCGATCGGAACGCTGGCCATGTCCTTGGCCGAGGTGGCATTCAACCCATACGGCACGGCGAGCGGCGTCGGTGTGGTGACGTCCTCGGAGATGCTGATGACGTCACCCAAGCTGCGTCCGGCGGCTCGGGCGTACTGCTCAGCCTTGGTCTTCGCGTCCGCAAAAGCCTTGTCCCTTGCGCTCGACACCAGCACGCCGGTGTCCTCGAGATCGAGGCTGATCCCGTTGACCCGTATGGCGTTTCCCCCGGCGCTGATCGCCTTGCCGATGACGTCACCGGCGCGGCCCAGGTCACGGAGGCGGGCGCTGATGCTCTCCGTCACCTGGTAGCCCTTGAGCCGCGGCGCCGAGTTGTTCGAGTAGTCGTACTCGGGCCGGATGGTGAGTCCAGACGTCTGAAGGTCCTTCTTCTGCACGTTGTTGCCGAGCAGGGACTTCTGGACGGCGGAGGCCGAACGGTTTGCCGACCCGAGCGCTTCGGACACCGACGCGGCGCTCGCGACAACGGACAGGTCGAGCCGGAGCGTGTCCGGAGTCCCGGCAACCTTGGCCCTTCCTCCGACGTTGATGCCCGGGCTCCCGTTGACCGGGTAGGCCACGGGCTGGGTCGATGAGGTGGTGGCGGCCCTGGTCGAGGCCGTCACCACGTTTCCCCCGGCGCGAGTCGCGCCGATGAGGTAGGTGACAGACAACGCGATGACCGCGAGAACGGCCATGGCAACGCGACGAGGAGAGACGGTGATGGTCATGTTGCTTTGACGCAGAACAGACCAGGGCGGTTCCCTGTCGTCCGTCGAAGGGTGCGACACAGTGGATCCAGGGCTTCGGGACGGCGTGGCAAAGTGGCGCCATGGAGTTCTCCGAAGTCGTTCGCAAGCGTCGCATGGTCCGTCGGTACGACCCTGAGCGTCCTGTGCCTGCCAAGGTCATCAACACAGCGCTTCGCAACGCGATTCGGGCCCCGAGCGCAGGCTTCAGTCAGGGCTGGGACTTCGTCGTCCTCACCGAACCCGAAGAACGACAGGCATATTGGGCCGCCACCACCGATGTCGATGACGACATGGACTTATGGCTTGAGGGCATGCAGACCGCCCCGGCCCTGATCCTGTGTCTGTCCGACGAGCCCACCTACCTGCGGCGCTATGCCGAACCGGACAAGGGCTGGACCGACATGGATGAAGCGCGCTGGCCGGTGCCCTACTGGGACATCGATACGGGGATGGCCGCTCTCATGATCCTGCTGACTGCGGTCGACGAGGGGCTGGGGGGCTGTTTCTTCGGTGCGCCCCCCGAGACCCACGAGGACGTCTTCGAGGCGTTCGCGATCCCGCATGACCGCAACCTCGTGGGCGTCGTGTCCGTGGGCTATCCCGTCCCGCACGACAAGAGCGGCAGCCTCAAACGCGGTTTACGTGGGCTGGACCAGGTGGCGCACTACGGGAAGTTTGGGCGTCGCACCCCCGACCACGTGTAGAGCTACCGGGGCGACCTCGTCTGAGCCCAAACATGGAGGTTGCGCAAGCCTGAGGACGCGTGAGGTGTGGGGGCCTCCGTCAGTTGCCCGGCGCCGCACACCCGCGTGATGGCTGACTGCTCCTGCCGCCCGGCGGGTCGGGGACCGCTCGTGTGCGGCCGTGGGTAAAGATGGGGTGCTGGGCTCACCACCGACTGACCCGCAGGGAGAAGCACCGCGCATGGCACGCCGCACGTCATCAACACCACCGCCGGAAGCAGACTTCACCGAGCGGATCGTCGACATCGACGTCGAGGAGGAGATGCAGGGAGCGTTCCTGGAGTACGCCTACTCGGTGATCTACTCGCGTGCCCTGCCGGACGCCCGCGACGGGCTCAAGCCTGTGCAACGACGAATCCTGTTCGGTATGAGCGAGCTCGGGCTCCGACCAGAACGGGGGCACGTCAAGAGCAGTCGTGTCGTCGGCGAGGTGATGGGCAAATACCACCCTCACGGTGATGGCTCCATCTATGACGCGCTCGTCCGCATGTCCCAGTCCTTCACCATGCGGCTCCCACTCGTGGACGGGCATGGCAACTTCGGGTCGCTGGACGACGGGCCGGCGGCGGCACGCTATACCGAGGCGCGACTGGCACCTGCGGCCATGCTGATGACCAACGGCCTCGATGAGGAGACCGTCGACTTCGTTCCCAACTATGACGACCAGCTGTTGCAGCCCGGCGTGATGCCGGCTGCCTACCCGAACCTCCTGGTCAACGGTGCAAGCGGGATCGCCGTCGGGATGGCCACGAACATGGCCCCGCACAACCTCGTCGAGGTCATCGGCGCTGCGCGTCACCTCATCGCCAATCCGCAGTGCTCGCTGGACGACCTGATGCGATTCGTGCCCGGTCCCGATCTCCCCTGCGGCGGCAAGATCGTCGGCTTGGAGGGGATCCGCGACGCCTACCTCACCGGGCGCGGGTCGTTCCGCACCCGTGCAACGACCCGGATCGAGAGTGTCACCCCCCGCAAACAGGGCATCGTGGTCACCGAGCTGCCACATCTCGTCGGACCCGAAAAGGTCATCGAGAAGATCAAGGACCTCGTCCAGTCCAAGAAGCTCCAGGGCATCAGCGACGTCAAAGACCTGACCGACCGCAAACACGGCCTCCAGCTGGTTATCGAGATCAAGGGCGGCTTCCACCCTCAGGCAGTCCTGGAACAGCTCTTCAAGCTGACGCCGATGGAGGACAACTTCGGCATCAACAACGTCGCGCTGGTTGACGGGCAGCCTCGCACCCTTGGCCTGAAGGAGCTTCTGCGCGTCTACGTCGACTTCCGCCTGGACCTGGTGCGGCGCCGGAGCACCTACCGCCTGCGCAAGCGCGAGGAGCGACTGCACCTCGTCGAGGGTCTGCTTATCGCGATCCTGGACATCGACGAGGTGATACAGGTCATCCGTGCTTCCGAGGACGCCGCGGTCGCCAAGGTCAGGCTGATGGAGGTCTTCGATCTCTCCGACCCGCAGGCCACCTATATCCTCGACCTGCAGCTGCGCCGGCTGACGAAGTTCTCCCGGACCGAGCTTGAGACCGAGAAGGCCGAGCTGGAGCGCCAGATCGAAGCACTTCGGGCGATCCTGGGTGACGAGAAGCTGCTCCTGAAGACGGTCTCGAACGAGCTTGCCGACGTTGCCAAGACGCATGGAACGCCGCGACGTACGGTGCTGCTCGAGTCGGCAGGGACCCCCCTCTCGGCCACACCGCTGGAGGTCACCGACGACCCATGCTGGGTGCTCCTGTCCTCCACCGGGTTGCTGGCCCGCACCACGAACGCGGACGCGCTGCCGACGGAGGGTGGACGCCACAAGCACGACGCGGTCATTGCCGCTGTGCAGACCACCATCCGGGGCCACGTCGCCTTGGTCACCTCCCGCGGGCGAATGATCCGCCTCTCCGCGCTCGACCTGCCGATCCTGCCGCCAACGAACGACGCGCCTTCCCTGTCAGGCGGGGCTCCCCTAGGGGCATTCGTGGACCTTCCCAGGGACGAACAGCCCCTGACCCTGATGTCGCTGTCCGCGGACTCCCCCGGCCTCGCGGTGGGAACGGCCCAAGGAGTCGTCAAGCGCGTGGCGACGGATTACCCCGGAAACAAAGGCGATTGGGAGATCATCAGCCTCAAGGATCATGACGAGGTTGTGGGCGCGGTCGAGCTGCGTACCGGCGATGAGGATCTCGTCTTCATCACTTCGGATGCTCAGCTCCTGCATTTCCCGTCCTCGTCGGTGCGCCCACAGGGTCGTTCCGCAGGTGGCATGACCGGCATCAAGCTGGCCGGCGGCGCACGCGTCGTGTTCTTCGGCGCACTCGATCCTGGTGCGTCCAACCTTGTGGTCACCTCAAGTGGCTCGTCGGGAGCCTTGCCGGGCACCGAGCCGGGCTCGCTCAAGGTCACGCCGTATGCCGAGTACCCGGCCAAGGGCCGTGCCACCGGCGGTGTCCGTTGTCACCGTTTCCTGCGCGGCGAGGACACCGTGGTCCTGGCCTGGGCCGGCGGTAGCCCAGCACGGGCAGCTGCCGCCAACGGGGTTGCCCTGGAGCTGCCCGAGGCCTCAGGACGACGCGATGGTTCCGGTCTCCCTACAGCAACCGCGATCGCGGCCATCGCCGGACCGCTGCCAGAGCCCACGGTCACCTCCTCGGTGTACGCACCCTCGGGACCCGCATCATCAATGCAGACACCCGCGACCACACCGGATGGCCCGGAGATGCTCCCGGAGTTCCCCGCGGGCCGCTCGTGACCGGTGCTTCTGCCGGGACCCACGCACGCAGCCAGCCCGACGCATGCTCGGTCATCTGGGACAGGGCCCACGGCTCGGCCCTGGGCACCGCGCCCGCCGCGTGGTTCTGGATCGCCCTCGAACAGAGCGGTCCGTGGGGGCCTCAGGCAGCGACACAATCCCGCCTGGACCCTGAGCTCGGCTTGGCGCTGGATGGCCGGGCTCAGGAGGAGCGCGGCCGGCTGATCCTGATCCGTCGCCCTGGTGCCCACTCGACGGTGCACGAAGGGCCACATCGGGTCTACCTCGCCGGCGGACTCGCCCATCGTCCTTGGCTGCTGCAAGCAGATCTCCATGACCCGGCCCAGCTTCTCCGGCTGCCCTGGGCTGCTCTGCGGGAGGGAGACATGGACACGGTCCGCTCCCGGCTGCCGGCGTTCGGCGAGTCCGCACGTCCGATTCTGATGATCTGCTCAAACTCGAAAAGGGACATCTGTTGCGCGGTGCGTGGCCGACCGGTGGCGCTTGAGTCCTCGTCCCAGCGTCCGGGCCAGGTGTGGGAGTGCGCACACACCGGCGGACACCGCTTCGCACCGACCGGCGTCCTTCTCCCCCATGGCCAGGCTCTCGCCCGGCTTTCCTCGGCAACAGCAGTCGCCGTGGTCGATGCCGCGGCACGGGGCGAGCTGCCTGTGGAACTGCTGGGCGCGGCGTACGACCGAGGACGCAGCCATCTCACACCACCCGAACAGGCGGCCGAATCGGTTGTGCGACAAAAGATTCAGGAACCGACCCTGCTCGCGCTCACCACGAAGGGTGTGCCAGATGCCACCCGGGCGAACGCTTGGTGCTGCCGGGTCAGCCACATCGATGGCCGACGCTGGGATGTCGTTGCTGTACGCAGCTCAGGCGGACAGGACCGACCTGAGTCCTGCGGCGGGATGGCAGTTCCCACCTGGCAGTGGTCTGTCCTCAGCGGTGTCGGTCCATGAAGCCGAGCATCCTCACCCATGCGTCTGAACACGCTGAGGTCCACTCGGTGAAGGTTCGATCGAAGAAGGAGTGCGGGGCGCCGTCGTACAGCGCGTACTCGTGCTCTTTGCCGGCCTCTGTCAGAGCACGGTCGAACGCCTCGTTGTCCTGGGGTGAGGTCGCCTGGTCGGCGCCGGCTGCCAGCACGAGCAACGGCGCGGACATCGCCGCGATGTCGTGGAGGACCCCGGCCGGGATGCCATAGAAGCCCATGCAACCCGCGGCACCGAGATCGGTAGCCGCCAACCGCCATGACTCAGCACCGAACTTGCAGAAGCCGAGAGTGAACACCGGGTCCTTGCTACGTTCCCGCAACCGTGCAGCAGCCGCATGGGCGTCCGCCAGAACGTGAGCCGGCTCAAGGGCTTTCGCATGCGGCATGTACTCGAAGCCATCATCCCTGGGGTTGGTTCCCGCGGTGCGTCCATACGGGTCGAGCGCCACGACGTCCACGCCCGCGAGGGCGAAGCTGAGCGCCAGGTCGGTGTAGTACGGGTGCATCCCGCGGATGTCGGGAAGCAGGACCAAGCTGGCCCCGCGGCGGGTCACCGGCACCGCGTCGTATGCCGCGAACCGGTTTCCGTCTGAGGCGGTCAGCTCACAACGCCCATGCTCACCCACCTCGCTGTATCTGGGAGGGTCTGGCGGACGCTGATCGTTGGTGAAACACATGCAGGCAGTCTCCGCCCGTCCCGTCGCGGCCACCAGACCTGAACCGACAGAAGGTGATCGAGAACCTGCGCCTACGTGGTCAGGCGTCGATGCGTTGGCGATCGAGCTCGGCTGCGGAGTCGATGATGAAGTCCTTGCGCGGGGCGACATCGTTGCCCATCAATAGGTCGAAGACCCGTTCGGCGACCTCGGCGTCCTTCAGAGTCACCCGGCGCAGCGTTCGGTGACGGGGGTCCATGGTCGTCTCGGCCAGCTGGTCGGCGTCCATCTCACCCAGTCCCTTGTAACGCTGAAGCGGCTGCTTGACCTTGCGGCCCTTCTTCTCCAGGGAGGTCAGTGTCGTGCGCATCTCCGCCTCGGTATAGGTGTAGATGAGGTCGTTCTTCTTCCCGCCCGGGTTGATCACCTCGATGCGGTGCAACGGCGGCACCGCGGCGAAGACCCTGCCGGCCTGGACCAACGGGCGCATGTATCGGAAGAACAGGGTCAACAGCAGCGTGCGGATGTGGGCGCCATCGACATCCGCATCGGTCATGATGATGACCTTGCCGTAGCGGGCGGCCTCGAGATCGAACGAGCGGCCAGAGCCCGCACCGATGACCTGAAGGATCGCCGCGCACTCGTTGTTCTTCAACATGTCGCCGACGGAGGCCTTCTGGACGTTGAGAATCTTGCCGCGGATCGGTAGCAGCGCCTGGTGGTCCGAGGACCGGGCAAGCTTGGCGGTGCCGAGCGCGCTGTCGCCCTCAACGATGAACAGCTCGGTCCGCTCGACGTCACTGCTGCGACAGTCGGCCAGCTTGGCCGGCAAGGAAGACGTCTCCAAGGCGTTCTTTCGCCGTTGGGTCTCCTTGTGCAGTCGCGCGCTGACCCGCGACTTCATCTCGGCGACGACCTTTTCCAGAAGGAGCGCCGACTGGGCCTTTTCGCCACGCTTGTTGGAGGTCAGCTTTGCGGTGAGCTCTTTCTCGATGATCCTGGACACGATGGCTCGGACTGCTGAGGTGCCCAGAACCTCCTTGGTCTGACCCTCGAACTGCGGCTCCGCCAGACGCACCGTCACCACAGCCGTGAGGCCGGCCAGGATGTCTTCCTTGTCGACCTTGTCCGACCCGACCTTGAGCCGGCGGGCGTTGATCTCCAGCTGCCTGCGGAACACCTTGAGCAGCGACTGCTCGAAGCCCATCATGTGGGTCCCGCCCTTCGGCGTGGCGATGATGTTGACGAACGACAGGGCCTTGGTCTCATAGCCGGTGCCCCACCGCAGCGCCACGTCGATGCCACACTCACGCTCGACCTCGGTGGGGGTCATGTGGCCGTGCTCGTCCAGCACCGGCACGGTCTCGCGAAACGTCCCGGACCCCTGCACGCGCCACACGTCGGTCAGGGCCGGGTCGACCGCCAGGAACTCGGCGAACTCGCTGATGCCGCCGTGGTGCAGAAACGTCTCCTCGTGAGGACCGTGCTCGCCCGGCGTGCCCGGCGCGCCGCGCTCATCGCGGATCACCAAGCTCAGACCCGGGACCAGATACGACGTCTGACGGGCCCGCGAGACCAGCTCGTCGTAGGTGACGGCAGCATCCTTGATGAAAATCTGGTGGTCAGGCCAGTAGCGGACCCTGCTGCCGGTCCGACCGCGGGCCGCCTTGCCGACGATGCGCAGCTCGCTGTTGTCCACGTATGCCGTGAAGCGTGCGTCCGGCGTCTTGACGCCGTTGGCATCGTCGAAGACGCCGGGCTCCCCGCGGTGGAAGCTCATGGCGTAGGTCTTCATCCCACGGTCGACCTCCACATCGAGGCGGGCGGACAGTGCGTTGACCACCGAGGCGCCCACACCGTGCAGACCACCGGAGGCGGTGTAGGAGCCGCCCCCGAACTTGCCGCCGGCGTGCAGCTTGGTGAAGACCACCTCGACACCGGACAGACCCGTGCGTGGCTCCAGATCGACAGGAATGCCTCGCCCGTTGTCGCGGACCTCCACCGAACCGTCGGCCATCAACGCCACATCGATGCGGTCACACACGCCGGCCAGCGCCTCGTCGACCGCATTGTCGATGATCTCCCACACACAGTGCATGAGCCCGCGCGAGTCGGTCGAGCCGATATACATGCCCGGACGCTTGCGGACCGCCTCAAGACCCTCGAGCACCTGCAGGTGGCGGGCCATGTAGTCAGATGTGCCAGCGTCAGAGGTGCCAGCGTCAGAGGTGCCAGCGTCAGAGGTGCCGGCGACAGACGCGCCGCCGGCCGTGACGGTCTTCTTGGTGCGGGTGGCGGTGGCCACGGACGTCCTTTCGGTGCAACGGAAGGGGCCGGCCGGGGCCGACCGCGGAACTCCCTCGCAGGTTATCTCTCACGCCTGACAAGGCGTCGGCAGGCACGCGGAATGCAGGCGTGATGAGCATTGCGCGGACAGCGAAACTCGACGCGACTTTGTCCAGATGGTGTCGCGATGCACTTGGGGAAGCAATCCTCGTGTTTGACTGTTACTAGCGGCGAATAGGTTCGCCGTCAACACGCACGATCAGAGAAGTGGGTGCAGACGTACGAGGACAGATGCCTGTGAGACGCGTTGACTGTAGAAGACAGAACGCCCACTACCACGAAATGGATGGCTGACGTGACAACTGCACTGGCACCGACCTTGACCGCAGCCGACCGCTGCGACCGCTGTGGCGCCCAGGCCTACGTGCTCGTCCGCCTCACTTCAGGGGGCGAACTGCTCTTCTGTGCGCACCACGGCCGCGAGCACCTGCCCAAGCTCCAGCACCTGGCCATCGAGATCCAGGATGAGACCGAACGGCTGCACGAGACTCCCGCCTCGGCCAGCGTCGAGGAACGCTAGACAGGCTGACTGCTTGGCTGTGAACGGGTTGGCTGTGAACGGGCTCACCGCGGAGGGTGGCTTGTCGTCGATGCGGCGTTACTGCTGGTCGATACAGCGTTACTGCTGCTCGTGACGTCTGCGATCCCAACGGTCTTCGAGGCGTCGCATGAGCGTCTGCTTGTTCGACTTGGCACCCTTGCCCGCGTGACGCGTCTTGCCTGTCCGCCCCGCATGCTCGTGCTCACGCACCGATCCGTCCTCACCGACAGCACCCAGCTTGACCTTGGGCGTCTTGGCCGGCGTGATCGCATAGACGACGCCACCCACCATCAACGCAAAGCCCACAGCGCCCCACCAGACAACGTTCTGGACCACGGTCACGAAGACGAGCCCGAGTCCGACAATCACAAAGACGGCGCCGACGATGATGCGGCGACGAAGGCGCGCACGCGCGGCTGATCCCTGCATCTGCGAGGCGAACTTCGGATCCTCGGCATACAGCGCTTGTTCCATCTGCTCAAGCAGGTGTTGCTCGTGCTCTGAAAGCGGCACTTTAGACCTCCCGTGTGCCCGGATCCGCCAACGACTAAGACAGCCCGACGGCCCAACAGTGTTGCCTGAACCGGCGATGCGCGGCACTCGGTCTCACCCTTGCACCAACGACTCCCTCAGGATATGTCGCCGCGCATCGGAGTGGTAGCCGATCTCTCACCTTGGACCAAGCTGGCCGGGCCAACGGCGCCGGCACCGAACCGTGCGCTGGCTCGATCCACCGCCCGATCGGCGTCGCGCCAGCCATGCGCCGGTTCGTCGAGCAGACCCTGGATGGGTGCCTGATCGGAGTCCATGAGGCCGGTCATGCGTACCCCGACCAGGCGCAGCCGGGCACGCTGCAGACCCAGCCCGTCATAGAGCGACAAAGCGGTGGCGAAGATGTCTCGGCTGACGTCGGTCGGGTCACGCAGTGTCCTGGATCGCGTGATCGTGGTGAAGTCGGAGAATCGCACCTTGACGGTGATCGTCCGTCCCACCATCCCTGCCGCGCGCACTCGGGCCGCGGTGCGGTCGCTGAGCTTGAGCAGCTCTCGGTGGATGTATGCGGGGTCGTCCACGTCGTAGGAGAACGTCTCGTCGGCGCCGATGCTGCGTTCACGACGGGTCGGCACCACCATGCGGGTGTCGCGCCCCCAGGCCAGCTCATGCAGAGCAGGGCCCATGTTGTCGCCAAGAGCTCGCCGTAACGTGTCCCCCGGTGTGTGGGCGATGTCGGCCACAGTGCGTAGTCCCAGACGTTGCAGCGCCTCCTCGGTGCGGTCACCGACGCCCCACAGCGCGCCGACCGGCAGCTGGTGAAGGAAGCCGACCGCCTCAGCCTCGGGCACGACGAGCAGGCCGTCGGGTTTGGCCAGGCCCGATGCGAGCTTCGCGATGAACTTGGTCGAGGCAACGCCGACCGAGCAGGTGATGCCCTGCTCGTCAGCGATCGTGTCGCGGATCTGCTGGGCGATCTGGCGCGGTGTGCCCAGCCGTCGGCGGGCGCCGGACACGTCAAGGAACGCCTCGTCGATCGACAGCGGCTCGACGATCGGAGTCACGCTGGCGAACACGGCCATCACAGCGTGGGAGATGCGCTCGTAGCGGGCGTAGTCAGGTGCGACAACGGCGGCCTGCGGGCACAGCCGACGGGCCCGGGCCATCGGCATCGCAGAAGCAACTCCGAACGCCCGGGCCTCGTAGGTCGCGGACAGCACGACCCCGCGGTTGCCTCCGCCGCCGATGATGACGGGGGTGCCCTTGAGCTCGGGACGGCTGAGCAGGGACGCCGATGCATAGAACGCGTCCATGTCCACGTGCAGGATCGAACAACCGTCGTCATCAGGCTGGCGGTCGTCCGGCCGTTCGGGGACGGCGAACTGGCGCCGGCTCATCGTCCCGACCATCGCCGAGCGGCCGGCGACGAGCCATGAACCGGCGACGAGCCATGGAGCGACGCCTCAGGGGCGTACGCCGCCCCGGCATACGGCGGACAGAGCCGCAGATCAGCTGCGTCGAGCCAGAACGTGCAGGGCTGCACCGATGTGTCCCAGGAACGCGTAGTGGGGATGACGCGAAGCGGTTTGCTCAAGCTCGAGCAGCGCGGCCCGGTCTGCGTCGGAGTCGACGTAGGACGGGGGCACCAGATCACTGAAGATGCGCACGCCATGTGAGTCGTGGACGGCAAGCCCTGCGCCCTCGACAAGGGCTGCGATGCCTGCCGCGTCAAAGCGCCGGGGCAAGGGATCCGCCGGCCCCCAGCGGCCGTCGTCGCTGGTGAGGGCGTGCTGAGCCTGGGCGAACTGGCCGGCCAGGGCCCGGGCCAGCACGGCGGAGATACGGGTGGCGACCACGAGGCTGACGAAGCCGCCCTCGGCGAGAACAGCAGCGATCGATCGTAGGGTCGCCGCCGGATCATCGACGAACTCCAGCACGCCGTGACAGCACACGAGGTCAGCGTCGGCGTCGGGGTGGACGTCGAGCAGGTTGGCGGCGTCGCCCTGCACAGCCACGATCCGCTCGGCGACGCCTGAGTCGGCGGCCCGACGAGACAACGACGCCAGCGCGTCGAGGCTGGGGTCGATGACCGTGACGTGATGACCGAGCCGGGCCAGCGGAACGGCCAGACCGCCGGTACCACCGCCCAGATCGACAACTCGCAGGCTGCGACCGAGCCGATGCTCGCGCTCGGCCACGACGGCCCGCACGGACGCCCAGACGGCCGAGGTGCGTAAGGAGGTCTCAACGCCGCCGCGACGGCTACGCAGGCCTTCATCAACCACGGCAAGACTCCTCTGGTGCTGGTGGCCGCCGACGAGCAAAGGCCTGAGACGGGGCAGGAGGCCTGACGGGACGACTCGGGTGACGGTCGGATCGGTTCCACCCTAGTGGCCTGAACTTCCGGGGCTGGCATGCCAGAGCTTGCGTGGCGGCGCACCTTGGTCGGGGACGGCGTGGCCTTCTTCGGGCAGCTTGCGGGAGTCCCGGGCATCCCCCCCAGCAGGCTTGATGTCCGCATAAGGCGACTGTTTGAACCCTGAGGCATGCACCAGCACCCGGCGGCGCGATCCGCCCATCCCACCAGCCGCGTCGCCCCCTGCCGTGGGTGCCATGACCGGCCGGCTCGATCGGGACTGCGCTGCCCCGGCACCGGCCGTCTCGTCGAAGGCGGCCCCGGCCGCAGCCAGGGAGTGCGCCCGCTCATCTGCCTCGGACAGCGCCTCGAGCACGGCCTCGAGCCCGCCTCGGCTCCAGGCCTCCCACAGCCCGGACAGCTCCCATGCCCCGGTTGCACGAAGGGAGACGCCCTTGGGCCCGGTGCGCCGCAGGATCCCGCGGACCAGAAGCATCCAGGAGTGGAAGACCGTTGCCGCATAGGGGCCCTGGACATCTTCGAAGAACGTTGCGTCGACAGGGCCGGTCGAGTCGTCAAGGGTCAGGAACACCACGCGCCGTCCCGAGCGGATCGGCGGCGTCTGCGTGGCAACCTTGACCCCGGCAACCCACAGCTCGGAGCGACTGCGCACTCCGAGCAGCTGGCTAGATCGGGTCACTCCGAGCGCCTGCAACATCGGGGCGTAGAAGTCGATGATGTGGGCACTGGCATCCAGCCCCAGGATGTCCAGCTCGGCCCTGACCCGCTCCGGCCCCGTCATCTCGGGCAGGCCCGTGGCCATGGCGAGCTCGGGAGTGTCCCCCAGGTCGAGGGAGAGCTGGGTGTGCTGCGCCTGAGCCGGTATGACGGGGCGCCCCCCTTGGGACTGCGCCGCGGCCAGAAGCCGCACGTCACGTGTCTCTGCGCTGGTCGCCTGCGCCAGGGTCGCTTCGAGGGTCGCCGCTGCAGTCGCTGCCCGGGACGTACGAGGTGCCACCCGACGGCTGGATCGGCGCACCGATCGGGACCACCGGTCGAGCTCGGCCACATGCAGCAACAGGTCGCGTCGGGTCACCCGGCCACGTCGCCCAGTCATCCCGCTGCCGCCGGAGACCGTCGTGCCGCTGAGTCCGTAGATCGAGTCGAATCCCCCGGCCATGACCAGCCGCTCGACCACCGGTCGACTGACCTGGGCGCGATGCCAGAAGTCGGCGAGGGTGAAGTACGGCTGGCCGGCAAGAATGCGCTGCACCTCGGCGTCGCTGATGCCCAGGACGTCGGCCAGGGACAGCCGGATGCCGTAGGCCCGCCCATCGGGCAGGTCGGCACCTGACTGCTGCTCACCGGCAACGCGGCCGAAGTCACTGCCGCTGTCGCGATCTCTGTCACGTGCTGACCACGGCGCGACCGGTTCCACCCGGTAGCTCTCGCCCGAGGCGTTGACGTCCAGTCCCAGAATCGCGATGCCCAGGTTGCGGGCGTCGTCCAGGATCAGTCGTTTGGGGTACATGCCCGGGTCATGGGTGAGCACACCGGACAGGAAAGCGGCCGGGTGATAAGCCTTGAGCCATGCCGACTGGTAGGTGGGCAACGCGAACGCCGCCGCGTGGGCCTTGCAGAAGCCGAAAGATGCGAATGCCTTGAGCACCTCCCAGATCCGGTCGACCGCAGCCGGCTCGTAACCCCTGGCTGCCGCGGCCGGTCGCCACCATGCCTCAACGTCCAGCTGACCCTGAGGGGACCCGAGCGCCCTGCGCACCTCGTCGGCCTGGGCCAGGGTGACGCCAGTGGTCTCGGCAACGATCTTGAGCACCTGCTCGTGGAAGACCACGACGCCGTGGGTCTCCTTCAGCGCTGGTTCGAGGCTGGGGTGGAGGTACTCCGGCGAACGCCAGTGCTGACGGGCCAGCAGGAACGGGGTGACCATGTCGGACTTCACCGGGCCGGGGCGGAACAACGAGATGTCGATGATGAGGTCCTCGAAGGTCTCCGGCCCGAACTTGCCGATCAGCTCGCGCTGGCCGGGACTCTCGATCTGGAAGCACCCCAACGTGTGTGTGGAGCGGATCAGCCGGAACGTGCGGTCATCCTCGAGGCTGACCTGCGCCCGGTCGTCGAGGTCGATGTGGATGCCGTCGACCCGCTCCACCTCCTTGACGGCGTGTGCCATTGCCGACTGCATGCGGATGCCAAGGATGTCGAGCTTGAGCATGCCCAGGGTCTCGACGTCGTCCTTGTCGAACTGGCTCATCGGGAACCCCAGCCAGCTGGCCTCGACCGGGGTGCGATCGAGCAGCTCTCTGTTGGACAGGATCACGCCGCAGGGATGCACGGCGATGTGCCGTGGCAGGCCATCGAGGCGTTCCACGAGGTCGAAGAGCACTCGCAGGCGAGGAACATCCAGGCCACTGGCACGCAGCTCGGGCAGCTCGGCCATGGCGGTCCGGACATCACGAGCCCGAATGTGCGGAAACGCCTTGGCGATGGCATCGATCTCGCCCACTGGCAGCCCGAGTGTGGCGCCAACATCCCTGATCGCGTGGCGCACGCGGTAGGTGTCCATCATCGACACACAGGTGACCCGGTCCCCACCGAAGCGTTCCAGGACGTGCTCGTAGATCTCGGTCCGTCGGGCTGACTCCACATCGATGTCGATATCGGGCAGCTGGGCGCGCATCGGTGAGCAGAACCGCTCCATGAGCAGGCCGTGACGCAACGGCTCCACTCCGCTGATGCCCAGCAGGTAGTTGACCAGGCTGCCGGCGCCCGAGCCCCGTGCCGCCACCCGCACCCCGAGGTCACGGATCAGGTCACACACTGCCGCCACCGTCATGAAGTAGGTCGGGTAGCCGAGCCCGGCGATAACGCGAAGCTCGTCCTCCAGCCGCGAGGCCACCGCAGCCAGCTCGGCGTCGCCTGCTCCCCCATATCTCGTGGCAATGGCACCCCGACAGCGGGCAGCCAGAACCTCCTGAGGGCTCTCATCAGGGGCAATACCGAGGGCCGACGGCTCCGGCAGGTGCACCGAGCCGATGCCCAGATCGGTGCGCGAGTCCAGCGCGCAGGCCTGCGCCAGAGCCATGGTGTCGGCCATCAGCTGACGGGCCCGGTCACGTTCACCGCTGCCGCCACCATTGACCCCGGCGCCTGAGGCCCGAGCGACGTCACAAGCCACGGCATACATCTGGGCCGACGAGGCGAGATGACCTGCCGTGGTCACCCGGTCGAGATGACGCGTGTCCAGTGGCACGAGGCGACGGGCAGCATCAAGGACGTCGACGGTCACTGCCCCGGCGGGATCGGCATGGCGGACCGCAGCCGTGAGCACAGCCGGCAGCTCGGACTCGGTGGCCAGACCCAGCAGCCGGGCAGCATGTCCGAGGCTGGCTGGTGTGCCCTCCGGCCCGCCATGGCACACCACCTCGATGACCACACCGCCGCGCGGCAAAAGGTCGACCCACTGGCGCAGCAGCCAGCGTGCCCGGTCGGGGCGTCGCGCCAGCAAGGCCTGGCCCACGTCAGAGGCCGGCCCGAGCAGGACCAACAGCGCCAGCTGTCCTGTTCTCGGGTCGACGACATGCTCGGCGATGAGCTGGGCGCTGGCGACCGGGGCGCCGCGTTCACCACTCAGATGGGTCTGGGTCACCAGCCGGCACAACCTGCCCCAACCGACGCCAGGGTCAACCCCGGCGCCCTGCCCACGTGCCAACACCGTGACCCGCGGGTATCGGGGATCGACCTCAGCACCGCCCCGGGCAGGACTGGCGCGACCAGTGCGTGCACGACCGGTACCGGCCGGAGCAGCCTGAACCCCTTGCCCTGTAACGGTATTGGATCGCTCGGGGCCCACCGCCAGATCCACGCCGAGCGCCGGGGCGATGCCTGCTTCGTCGCAAGCCTGCACAAAGCGCACTGCGCCGTAGAGTCCGTCGCGATCGGTCAGGGCGAGCGCGGGCTGGCCCAGTGAGGCGGCACGTTCCACCAACGCCGCGGGTGTCGATGCGCCGTAACGCAACGAGAAGCCGGACGCGACGTGCAGGTGGGCAAAAGCATCGCGCATTGTCATGTCACAGATGGTCGTGTCGTAGCCTGTCGCCCCCTCGTACCACTCACTGTCGCCCTGTCACGGAGATGAACTCAGGCAGCGGCCGGCTCATGGGCAGCCCGAGCGCCCCCTGAACCAGTTCGAAGAAGATCTCGGACTGCCGGAGAAGGTCATCAGACTCGCGCGCAACAGCAGCGGCCGAACCTCGCTCGAGCGCGGCGCGACGTTTGGCCGAAGCGGCGAAGAACACCGCCCACTCGGTCAGCTCGGGAGCCACCTGCGGCAGCACCTCCCACACACTGCGTAGCTGCGAGCGCCGGCTTGGCCTGCTGCGGGCCGCCAACAACGCCGCTGCAGCCCGCAAGGCCGCCAGGTGAGCCTCGACGTAGCGCTCGGCGACGGAGTCGGCGTGACAGGCCGACAGCAAGCTGGCCCGGGATCGGTCGAGCAGGTCCAGCACCGTGCCGGCCAAGGGCGCCCGCGGCGCTGTCGCCGTACGAGTCGTCATCACCACGCCGCCTTAGTCCGCCACGCGCAGGAGTCGCCAACCACGCATGGGTCCGTCCACGCCCAGGTTGTTCATTCCCAGGTTATTCATTCCCAAGTCATAGACCCCGGTGCCGGCCAGTCGACCGGGGCTGGCTTCCACTCGCCATACCTCTTGTTCGAGGCAGTCCAGCCCGTGCGCCGCGACCTCCTCATC
>DASRVZ010000100.1:0-12408 GCA_035654835.1 Dermatophilaceae bacterium
CCCGGGGGCTTCGCCACGACCGGCGCCCCTGCCCTGCGGCTGGACGGGACCGATCTGGTGGTCGACGAGAGCAGGCGGGTGGCCATCGCCGGGACGTTCGCCGAGCTGGCGGATGCGCTGGGGGTCGACTTCGGTCCCCCACCGGATCCATACCCCGACGGCAGCGAGGCAGCTCCGGCTGACGACACGTCACTTGACACGACGGCTGCTCGGCTCATCGCGGACTGGTTCCTCATGGCCGATGCGGCGCTTCGGGTGATGGCACCGCGGCAAACGCCGATCCTGTGGCCAGAGCACTTCGACGTGGCCATCTTGCTGGACGACACCTCCTACGGCGCCTCGCCCGGCGACGGGTTCCACGCCACGCCATACGCCTACGTGAGCAGCAGCGACCACGATGACTCGGACTTCTGGAACGCACCGTTCGGGGCCATCCGCGGCCATGAGCAGATGCGCAGCGTCGACGATCTGGTGGGCTTCTGGAGCGCTGCCCGGGCCTTGTTGACATCGCATGACTGACCACTGCCCGGCAGGACTCACACCAGCTCGGCCTGGGAGATTGCCCATGCCGCGTTGACCAGGCCGATGTGGCTGAACGCCTGCGGCAGGTTTCCGAGCTGTTCCCCTGCGGCACTGTCGAACTCCTCCGAGAGGAGGCCAAGGTCGTTAGCGCAGTGCGCCGCCCGTTGGAACGTCCCACGGGCCGCTGCCACGTCACCGGCCAGTGCCTGCGCGTGTGCGAGCCAGAAGGTGCAGAAGACGAACGCCCTTCGGCGCCGTCGAGTCCGTCGTCACCGCGATAGCGGCTCAGCAGTCCGTGGTCGTCACCAAGTTCGCGGACCAGGACCTCGATGGTGGAGATCACCCGGGGATCTGTTCCGGGTAGCAGCCCGACGATCGGGATCATCAGTGCACTGGCATCGAGCCCATCACCGGGAGATCCCATCCCCCGCCAGGACGCCGTACCGGCTCCTGCCACCGCGGTCCCAGGCGTCGTCGTTGCCGAGACCCAGGACGGTCACTACATTCACACCGTCAGCGCGGGTGAACACACCTGGACCGTGGACGAGCCCGAGAGCTCCGGCGGCCAGGACGCCGGCCCGACGCCGTACGACATGCTGCTGTCGGCGTTGGGGGCGTGCACGTCTATGACGATGCGCATGTGTGCCGCCCGCAAGGGGTGGGACATGGGGCCCACTACCGTGCGTCTGCAGCACAGCCGAATCCACGCGCGGGACTGCGATGCGTGTGAAACCACCAACGGACGCCTGGACCACATCGACAGGGAGATCACACTCGACGACTCGCTGAGCGCGGAGAAACGGGTTGCGCTGCTGGCCATCGCCGACAAGTGCCCGGTGCACAGGACACTCACCAATGAGGTCAGCATCTCTACCGTCTTGACCGGCACCGTCCTGAGCGACGACGCGCTGGCTACCGACTGAAGAACCCGGAGTACGGCCACGCTGAACCCTGCCGGTCCGCGAGCTCGCTCATTCCGTGTCGGCGGTCCATGCGCGACGGGCAAACGCTTTGTCGAGCGGGGTGTCGAAGACGTGGTTCGTGTAGTTGCTCAACGTCTTGACCGAGATCGCGAGGAGGATCTCCAAGACCTGGGTCTCGGTGTACCCGACAGTCAGGTACTCCTTCAGCTCAACGTCCGACGGGCGGCCTCGGGTGGCCACCATGCTCGTGGTGAAGAGGCTGAGCGCCTCCAGCTTGGCATCGCCGATCGGCTCGCCGGCGCGGACCGCGTCGGTGACCTCGGTCGGCACCTTGTTGCCGTCGGCGATCACGCTGTGCGCCCCCATGCAGTAGGCGCAGCCGTTGTACCGGCTGATCGCCAGGAAGATGACCTCCTGCTCGGTTGGATTGAATCCCGAGTGGCGCCGGAACTGGTCGTATCCAAAGCGATAGGTGCTCAGCAGTCCAGGTGAGTGGGCCATCTCGGCGTACATGTTGGGCACCATGCCCAGCGTGGCCCTGGCGTCCTCCAGGAGCTCTCGGCTGCCTTCGGGAGCCTCTTCCGGGGTCAGCAGGTCCAGCGTGGTGAGGTGCGCATGTGTCGTCACAGTCAAAAAAACCCTTCGTCCAGACTATTTTCGAGCGATCGCTACAGAACAAAGTCTATCACGGGGCCAAAGGACATTGTCGAGCAAGCGCTACACAAATCGCCCATTGCTCGTTAGCATGGATGCATGTCAACGTCAGTGGTCAGCCAGGTCGGGCGCCCGAGGCAGTTCGAGCTCGACGACGTCCTGTCACAGGCCCTCAACCTCTTCTGGCGCAAGGGGTACCGCCATACAACGACCCGCGCCCTCGAAACTGAGCTGGGCATCACGCAGTCGAGTCTCTACAACGTGTTCGGGTCCAAAGCCGGCCTCCTGGATGCCGTTCTCGACCGCTACCAGTCAACGGTGGACGAGGCGCTCCTCCACCCGCTGCGCGATGCCCCGGATGGTCGCAGCGCACTCGAGACCTTCTTCCGGGACGTCGGCGCCTGGATGGCCACCGATGGCCGTGGATGCCTCATGGTCAACCTGATGGCCGACGAGGCTCCCACGAACCCCGCCGTTGCCGCCCGAACCAAGGCACACCGGGACCGGGTCCGCGTGGCGTTGCGAGTCGCCGTCGACCGCGCATGCCCGACGGCAGGCAGCGACGTGGTCAAGCACCGGGCCAATCTCCTGCTCGCCGCCACCCTCGGCCTGAACATCGCAGCCCGCGCCGGCGCCTCCCGCATCGAGCTGGGCCGGATCGTCGCCGGCGTCGAGGCTGAGATCGCGTCCTGGACGACTCCGTGACGGGGCCAGCGGCATCAACGCGCACCGCTGGACAGCCCTTGAGCGAGACTGCACCGACGTCCAAGAATGGAGCCGACGCCACCCTCCCCAGCTCAGACCGTCCCGTCAGCATCGACGGGCCCCGCCTGCCGGCCGTCATCGTGTTCGACGTCAACGAAACCCTCTCGGACATGTCACCGATGGCCAGGCGGTTCGTCGACGTCGGCGCCCCCGCCCACCTGGCCGCGACCTGGTTCGCGGCGCTCCTGCGAGACGGCTTCGCGCTCACCGCCGCAGGCACCACCGCGCCATTTGCCCAGCTCGGCGTCGGCGTGCTTCGTGCGAGTCTGGGCGGCCTGCCCCTCAACCGCACCGTCGACGAGGCGATCGAACACATCATGGGCGGCTTTGATGAGCTCACCGTGCACCCCGACGTTCTCGACGGCATACCCGCCCTGGCTGCTCTGCCCACCCGCCTCGTCACCCTCAGCAACGGCGCAGCCACCGTCGCCCAACGTCTGTTCGAACGGGCAGGAATCGGCGAGCACTTTGAAAGGCTGCTATCGGTCGAGGACGCCGGTGTGTGGAAGCCCGCTCCCGGCGCCTACGCCTACGCTGCCCAGCAGTGTGGCGTCGAACCGGTCGACCTGATGCTCGTGGCCGTCCACCCCTGGGACATCGACGGCGCCCACCGTGCCGGACTTGGCACTGTCTGGATCAACCGGACCAGTGCGACCTACCCCGACTACTTCACCACGCCCACGCTTGAGGCGACATCCATGCGCCACCTGGCGCAGCTGCTGAGCCGCTAACCGAGCCAGAACGGCCAGGTCGGTCCCGCACCGTCGAGTGGGTAAATGCAAGTGTGCTTGCGTTGACATTCAGGCTCAACAGCTTCCTGATCCCATTCTTGAGCAGCGTTCTTGCCGCGGGCATCCGTCGCTTTGAAGGCGGCTCGTCCGGTACGCCGGCCTCCCAGTGACCAAGTGCTTCCTCGAGAGCAGCAACAGCCTTGGGTCGACCGCCTCCCGGCCCATGTAGACGTCCTGAGTCACTGCCGTCGACAATAACCTCGTCGGACGAGATGAGAACTCTCTCATCTGGGTCTCCTGGTCAGTTCACTTTGCCCTGAGACAGTGATTGCAGCGACCCGCACACAGGGCGAGGAAAAGAGGGCAAAGGCATGGAGCAGATATCCACCAGGGTCATCATGATCGGGGCCGCCAGTGTGCTCGGCGTCGCACTGGTCGCCGGCGGTGCGTATGCAGCACACGGATCCCTGACTGTCGCGGATGCCCCGGGCAAGGTTCTACAGGTCAGCGGTGTGGGGTCGGCGTCCGCGCTCGCCGACCCCACCACGACAGCGCGCACCAATCCCAGCGCTGAGGGGGGGTCGAGCGCCACGACGGCGCACCCGACGGCACCGGCCACGACTGACGCGACGTCGCAGGCCACCGCAATCCCGCAAAGCGGTGTGAAACAGGTCGCGCCTCCAGCCCCAAAGATGCTGCCCACACGCCACGCTGAGATTCACTCGCCCGAACCAGCACACAGCTCGTCCCACATGTAAATGTCAGGGCACTGACCCTAAAGCCTCAGTAACATCGACATGTCGAGATCCCAGACTTCGCGACCCGCTCGGGGTGCTCGACATGAACGCTTGGACAATGACCCACATGCGCAAACCTCGGCGGCCACGGCGCGCAGCTCTCGTTGGGCCACCGCGCTCTCTCTCGGTCAGATCGCGAATCGTGGTCTCGATTCTTGTTGTCGCTGCGTTCGGGCTGGCGGCGTCCGGGGTCGCCTCGTATCTGGTCCAGCGTCAAGGGGTTTTGGCCGCTGTTGACGCGCAGCTTCTGAACACCGTCCCGAATCTGAAGACCATCGCATCGGGCAAGACCTCCGGCGTGCCACTGACCAGTGTCGATGCCGTGCTGCGGGTTGCCATGCAACAGGTCATTCCTGCCTCGAACGAGAGCGCGTTGGGTTTCATCGACGGAGAGGCTGCACTGGTTCCTGCCGTGAATCTGCCCTTCCGGATTGACAAGGACGGGGCGCTGGTCGCCCGGATCGTGCGCGAAGCAGACCCGACCCAAGTTGTGATTGGCACCGCCAAGAGCCCGCTGGGGACGCTTCGCTACCTGATCGTTCCGGTCCATGTGGTAGGTGACCCGTCCCCTGGCTTGTATGTCGCCGCTCACAACCTTGACACCGAGCTCGCCTCGGTGGCCGAATCGTTCCAGACCTACATCCGGGTCGCGCTGATCGCCCTGGCCCTGGTGGGCCTGGTCGCCTCGTTGGCGGCGGGACGGCTGCTGCGCCCGATCCGCCTGCTTCGCGATGCTGCCGCGAGCAGCAGCAACGCTGCCGATCTCACCGTACGCATCCCCGTAACGGGCAGCGACGACGTCTCAGAGCTGGCGGCGGCCATCAACTCCATGTTCGACCGGCTGCAGGATTCGGCCATGAGCCAGCGGCGGCTGCTCAGCGATGTTGGTCACGAGCTGAAGACGCCTATCACGATCATCCGCGGTCATCTGGAGCTGTTGGACGCAGGCAACGTGGCCGAGGTCAAGGCGACCCGGGACCTGGCCGTCGACGAGCTCGATCGCATGAGCACTCTGGTGTCTGACATCTCGCTGCTGGCTGCGTCCCGGGCGCCGCACTTTGTCGAGCTCGCCGAGGTCGACCTGGCGTCGTTCACGAAAGCGGTCGGCGCCAAAGCCTCCGCACTCGATCCGAGCCGTAGCTGGCGCGTGGAGTCCGCGAACGGACTGGCGCTGATCGATGCGGGCCACATCACCCAGGCATGGCTGCAGCTGGCCAACAACGCAGTGAAG
This sequence comes from Dermatophilaceae bacterium, assembly GCA_035654835.1. GTDB lineage: Bacteria > Actinomycetota > Actinomycetes > Actinomycetales > Dermatophilaceae > UBA4719. The sequence continues at coordinate 5,624 of DASRVZ010000100.1, forward strand.
TACTCGACCCCAGGCTCGCCGATCGTCATCACCACCGAGATCTCACAAACCGGACCTCATAGGTGGCTGAACCTGTCGATGTGCGACAGCGGACCCGGCATTCCGCCGAACGCGCAGGCGCGCATCTTCGAGCGCTTCAGCCGACTCGATTCCAGCGGGGCCACGGAGGGAACTGGACTGGGTCTATCCATCGTCTCGGCGATCGCCGAAGCCCACGGTGGCAGCGTGCTGCTCACGAGCGCCCCGGGCCAAGGCTCGACGTTCACCATCCGGATTCCGCTGGTCGACATCGCGCAACCGCCGCATCAAACTGAGGAGTAAGAAGTGAGCAGGATTCTTGTTGCCGAGGACGAGGCGCGGATTGCGTCCTTCGTCGAGAAGGGTCTTGGCGCGGCCGGGTTCGCAGTGACCGTGACAGCCGACGGCCCGACAGCCCTAGCCGAGGCGCAGTCTGGCCAGTTCGACCTGTTGATTCTGGACATCGGTCTGCCCGGGCTCGACGGCTTCGACATACTCCAGACCCTGCGCGGTCAGGCCAACCCGATCGCTGTCATCGTGCTGACAGCGCGCGACTCCGCGGCCGACACGCTGCACGGCCTGGAAGGGGGCGCCGACGATTACATGTCCAAGCCGTTTCGCTTTGATGAGCTGCTGGCAAGGGTGAGACTGCGCCTGAAGGGTGGGCAACCCGGGCCGGTCGGGTCACTTCAGGTGCGCGGTCTGGAACTCGACCTCAAGACGCGCCGGATCAGCGTCGAAGGCACACTGTTCGACCTCTCGGCGCGCGAGTTCGCCCTCGCCGAGGAGTTCATGCGCCACCCCGATCAGGTACTCAGCCGTGAGCAGCTGCTCAGTCGGGTATGGGGGCTGGACTTCGACCCGGGCTCGAACGTAGTCGAGGTGTATGTCCGGTACCTACGCGCCAAGATCGGCCCAGAGCGCATCGAGACGGTGCGCGGCATGGGCTACCGCCTGGCGTGAGAATTGCTCCTTCCGCACCAAGGACGGCGTCTCGCCGTGCGACACGCCGTCTTTGGTGACTTCACCGAGTCCAGATCAAACCGTCCGATAGCGCGACGTAGTTGCTGGCCTCCGCTTTCTACCGCATCATTCCGGTTGAGCCAGTCGTACCCGTAGAGCCATGCATGTCGGTACCGCCGTGCTCCGTTCCACTCGTGGACGTGACTGCGTGACGCGCAGGCTCGTGCTGCGCCGCCGGACGCGCGACTTGATGGACGGTGGCGTGCATCGTGACGTGCGCCGCAACGTGCGTCGTGGCCGGCGCGGCCGAGTGCGCCGCGGTGGCCCCGGACAGGCCCTTGGCGTTGGTGTTGGCGTGCTCCATGGCGTTGGTGTTGGCGTGCGCGGCCGCCGGCCCCACGCCGCTGACCTGGACAACCCGACCCGGGGCATCCGCAGCAGTCATCGATCCGGAAGCAGCGTAGGCACCGCCGGCAACCATCGATACGCCGAGCATGGTGGCGGCTCCGGTCAAGATCACCTTGGTGGATATCTTCGTCATGTCTTCACCCTTCTTCTCAACGCCCCGGTCCGGGCCGTTGCAATCACTCTCTCAGTGCGCTATGAGCTGACCAGGAGAACCAGGTGAGAGAGTTCTCATCGGCGCCATCAACGTGTAGAGGGTGTTCCAGCGCCGGGCTCCGTCGCCGTGGCGAGGCTGGCCACGCTGGCCCAACAGCCCAGATAGCGGTTTACTTTGGGAGAGTTGGCCGCAATCGTGAGGGAGCCTGCACGCCTTGAACGCCGTCGGACAGGCACTGGCGCTGGCCGGGTCAATGACCTGGGAGATCCTGTGGGCCCTGATCCTGGGGTTCTTTCTCTCGGCCGTCGTCCAGGCGGTGGTACGACGCGCCACCGTGGTTCGGCTCCTGGGCGATGATCGGCCCCGAGCCATCGTGGCCGCAACCGGGTTCGGGATGGCGTCCTCGTCGTGCTCATATGCCGCAGTGGCGCTGGCGCGTTCGTTGTTTCGCAAGGGTGCGAACTTCACTGCGGCCATGGCGTTCGAGATCGCCTCGACCAACCTTGTCCTTGAGCTTGGCGTCATCATGTTCCTTCTGCTGGGCTGGCAGTTCACCCTCGCAGAGTTCATCGGCGGCCCGATCATCATCGTGCTCGTCGCGCTGATGTTCCGGATCGTTCTGCGCCAGAGGCTCCTACGGGAGGCTGCCGAGCAAGCTGAGCGGGGCGTTGCCGGATCGATGGAGGGCCACGCCGCGATGGACATGTCCATCCAGACCCAGGGCAGCTTCTGGCACCGGCTGGCTTCCGCGGACGGGTTCACGTCGGTGGCGCACGTGTTCGTGATGGAGTGGGCCGCTATCTGGAAAGACCTTGTCGCGGGCCTTCTGATCGCCGGGGCGATCGGTGCCTGGGTGCCGGACGCCTTCTGGCAGGGACTGTTCCTGGACGGACGTCCGCTGCTCTCCGCGATCTGGGGTCCGCTGATCGGCCCGGTCGTCGCCATGCTGAGCTTCGTGTGCTCGATCGGCAACGTCCCCCTGGCCGTGGTCCTGTGGGGCGGCGGCATCAGCTTCGGCGGGGTGATCTCGTTCATCTTCGCCGACCTGCTGATCCTGCCGATCCTCAACATCTACCGCAAGTACTACGGCCTGAAGATGACCGCAGTGATCACCGGCGTGTTCTACATAGCCATGGTTGCCGCCGGCTACGCCGTGGAGCTGATCTTCGGCCTGACCGGCCTGACCCCCGACCGCGCCAGCGCCCAGATGCCCGACCCGGGCATCACGTGGAACTACACCACCTGGCTCAACATCGCCTTCCTGATCCTCGCCGCACTCCTGACGACGCGGTTCTTCCGCACCGGGGGCCGCCAGATGCTCGCCATAATGGGCGGCACACCGAGCACCGACACCGAATCCGGGGACGCTCCCGCCACAGAACACCACTGACCACCGTCACCACCACTAGCAGCCGGGGCCCGTCAGCAGCCGGCCCGTTCGGCATGGAACTCCTGGGTCGGCTCTATCCGAGATGTGCCGACCGGCGGATAGCGCTCAAATCGCTCAAAACAGATAATTGATTCGACAATCAAAGCGCTGCGGGCAATCCCGGCGACAACGATGGACGGAAGTGGAATGACTCGTCAGCTGGTGCCAGCGGGGGGGCGTTCAGCCCTGCGTGCCGTCGCCGCCGCTCTTCCCACCGCCAGGCAGCTCCACCACGATCCACCCACAATCCGGGCCCTCAGGTGGCGGAGGCGGGTCCACCAGGCGGCAGTCTGCGCCTCTTTTGGCGCGATCGCGGTCATCGGGCCGTTGGTGCTCACCTCGAGCCAGGAGGCCTCGGCTGCGACACTGGTCAGTACGGCAGCGGTTCCTGCCGGCCTCGGGGCCCACGACTCGCCGTCGCCTTCCAGCCCCGGCGGCATGCCAGGGATGGACATGCCAGGCATGGACGACGGCTACGGCAAGACGGCGTCGTCCGCCCAAGACCGTCCCCTCGCGCCAGTCCTGGGCGTCTTCGGTGGAGGGACGTCGGCGGTGCTGGTCGCAGCTGGCTTGCTGCGCCGCAGGGATCGCGTCGCCCGCGCGGCCAGGGAAGCCGCCCGCGCCGCTGTGATGAGCCGGACGTGAGCCAGAACCTTCAGACGCGGGCCGCTGGCGAATCCCGGCTCGATCGCGCCGGTGACAGCACGTCATCCGACACCGGCACCGACCCGGACAACGTGCAGTTCGAGCTGCTGTCGGGCGAGCCGCGGGGACGCGACTGGCTCAAGAACCGGTTCGTCTCGGCGCTGATGCGCAGCCGGTGGTACCCCGGCGCCTTCCAGATCCCGATCGCCGCCGTATTCGGGCTTGTCGCCTACCAGCTGCTGGCCGGACCCCCCGACGCGCATCAAAACGCGGGCACGGCCCTGATGTGGGTGTTGTGGTGGCCGGCCCTCCCGCTCGTGTACGTGCTCTTCGGTCGGTTCTGGTGCGCGGTCTGTCCGTTCGCGGCGATCTCCGACTTCGTCCAGAAGCTCGTCGGCGTGAATCGGCCCGTCCCGGCGTTTCTGAAGAGATACGGCATCTGGATCATCGACGCCACGTTCCTGGCCATCACCTGGGCCGACCACGTGTTCGGGATCGTCGGATCGCCCTGGGGATCCGGAATCCTGTTGCTGCTGCTCACTTTCTCGGTCATCGTGTCGGGAGCATTCTTCCAGCGGCGAACCTTCTGCCGGTACCTGTGCTTCCTGGGAGGACTGTCCGCCAACTACGCCCGAACCGGGATGGTCGCGCTGCGCGCCAAGCCCGACGTCTGCGCGACGTGCACGGCGAAGGCCGCCTGCTTCAACGGCACCGACACGGTTGCGCCGTGCCCGCTGTTCACCTTCGCCCGCACGATGGAGGACAGCGCGAACTGCAACCTGTGCGCGAACTGCGTCAAGTCCTGCCCCAACGACGCGATCACCTTGACGGTGCGCAAGCCCACCAAGGAGCTGTGGTTCCTGCGCAACCCGAAGATCGAAGAGTCGTTCCTGGCGATGGCGATCATGGGCATCGTCATCATCCAGAACGTCACCATGTTGACGGTGTGGGACGAGATGCTCGCCTGGGTCAACCGGGCCACCGGCATCACCAGCTACCCGGTCATCTTCACCGCCGTGTTCGCGGTCGGGGTGTCCATCCCGGTCGCGCTGCTCGCCCTGGCGGCCAAGGTCGCGTCCCTGGGGAACGTGGAAAGCACCCTCAAGAACTTCGCCAGGTTCGGGTACGCACTGATCCCGCTCGACGTCGCCGCGCACGTCGCACACAACCTGTTCCACCTGCTCTCGGAGGGCAAGTCCGTGTTCTACCTCGTCGGTGCCCTGTTCGGGGGGCAGGTGACAGGCTCCGCCGCGCTGGTCGGCAATACCACGATCCAGATGCTGCAGTTCGCCATCCTGGCCCTGGGACTGGCTGGGTCCGTGTACACGGCCCGACGGATCGCGCACCGCAGGTACCTCACCCCTGATCGCCGGGTCTCCACCCTGGTCCCGATCACGGTCCTGATCGGGGTCCTGGCAGCCCTCAACGTCGCCATGTTCCTCGTCCCCATGACCCACCGCATGTGAGTCCGGAGCGGCAGGGATGAGCTACAAGATGCGACTGCACCATCACCACGTCAACCAGAGGATCCAATGATGAAGACCCGCCCCGCACCGACAGTCATCAAGCCCGACAGCACTCGGGGGCGCAGAGGTCAGACGCGCTTCATCGTTGGCGCCGGCCTGGTCGCCGCGCTCGCCCTGTCTGGGTGCAGCCAAGGCGGCCCACCTGAGCCAAAGAGCGTCGCAGCCGGGACGCTGCCGGGCGAGCACATTCACGGCATCAGCCGCGACCCGGGCAGTGGCAAGGTCAACTTGGCCACCCACGAGGGGCTTTTCGTGCTGCAGCCGGACGCCAGCTGGCTACAGGTCGGCCCAACGGTCGACCTGATGAGCTTCTCGATCAGCGCACCGGGGACCTTCTACGCGTCCGGCCACCCGGGCGAAGGAGTTGACCTACCGGCGCCCGTAGGACTGATCAAATCCACTGATGCTGGGAACACCTGGAGTGTCCTGTCCCTGGGCGGCCAGTCGGACTTTCACGCGTTGACCGCTTCATCCGCCGGAGTGATGGGGTTCGACGGCGTGCTGCGCGTAACAGCTGACGGGAAGAACTGGTCAGAGGGCGGCCTGTCCGCGGAACCGCGGGCCCTGGCTTCGGCTCCGGACGGTTCGCAGGTGTTGGCAACGACCGACCAGGGTCTGCTCAGCTCAACCGACGGTGGAAAGACCTGGGCGCCGCTTACCTCGGCACCGCCGCTGTTCCTGACCGCCTGGGCCGACTCCAAGACCGTTGTCGGAGTCACCACGCAGGGAGGCCTCGCGATCAGCACGGACGCCGGCCTGACCTGGAAGGCAGACCTTGCGACGGTCACCAGCGGACAAGCTCTCTCAGCCAGCCGCGACAAGGCTGGAGTGCTGGAGATCCTCGTTGTCACTGACACGGGCGTGTTGCAGTCGCGCGACGAGGGGGCCACCCTCTCCGAGCTCAAATCCTGACCAATCCAGCCGGGTGCCTTTCGGACCGCCAGCGGTTTTCGCCGGGTTTCTTCATCGTTTCTTCGTAGTTGCTGGATACGACCGCAGCATCCGGGCGCAAGGCTGGAGGTGTCCCGGAGGAACCGGGTCAGACGTGCAAACGTAAGGAGGAGCTCACCATGATGGGTGACTTTGGAAACGGGATGGGTTCGCTTGGATGGCTTGGGATGGGCGTGTTCTGGCTCGTCCTGGTCGGGCTGATCGTTTGGTTGGTCTTGCAGTTGCTGCCCGGCAGCCGTGGCGGCGGGACGACTCGCGATACCGGTGAGTCGACGCTGGAGATCCTCGACCGCAGGATGGCCAGGGGCGAGATCGACACGCAAACCTGGCAGGCCCAGCGGGCTGCTCTCACGGGTGCTACGCGAGAAGGGCGGTGAGCGCCGTGCGTCGTCCCCTGCTGGTCGGGGCCCTGGCCGCAGCCGTGATCGCCCTGATCGCATCGGGTGCGGTGGCTGTCGGTGCCCTGCGTGGTGGCGTGGGTCCCGGCGCGCACGGGTTCCTCTCCGGCTCGTTTCTCTCCGGTTCGCAGCGAACCGCGCCGAAGCTTCCCGGTACTGTCGTGAACGTCTCCCTGACGAATATGGGTGGGCAGATGATGGGCGGCCAAGGCACCACCATGATGGGCCGTGGTGGTATGGGTCTGATCGCGGACCACGCCAGCGTGCCGCACGGGACCGTGTCGTTCTTTGTG
>DASRVZ010000101.1:0-2163 GCA_035654835.1 Dermatophilaceae bacterium
CAGTAACTGGTCAGCGTATTTGACCCGCACAGGCGACTGGCGACATGCGGCAGCCGGTGACCAACTCCATGCCTACAAGGGCAAACCGAGTCGCCGCCGCTATCCTCAGCGGCCGCGGATGGGGGCCAACACCCCGACGCGGAAATCGGCGTTAGCGCCTTGTGGGTGGGCGACGTGGATCTGGATCGACGCACGATCCGGGTCAACAAGGCGTGGAAGCGCAACGGCGAGGACGACGAGACCGACACGCCGGGCTGGCTCGCTCGACAACTCCAGCCCAAGCATTCGATGCGTGAGCACCACCTCGGCAACCCGAAGACTCTGAAGTCTCGGCGCACGGTCACGATCTCGCCGGCGGTCGCCGAGGCTCTCGCTCGGAGGATCGAGGGGAAGGCTTCCGATGATTTCGTCTTCATTACTCGTTCCGGGCTCCCGCTGCACAACGGGGACTTCTACACGCACGTCTGGCGCAAGCTGAGGAAGGCGCTGGTGGCCGAGGGGATCGCGCCCTTTCGGTTCCATGACCTGAGGCACACCCACGTCGCTTGGCTGGTTGCTGGCGGTGCGCCGCTGCCGCACATCCAGGCACGGTTGGGCCATGAGTCGATCACGACGACGATCGACACCTACGGCCACCTGCTCCCCGCCGGAGACGAGCTGATCTCCGACATCATCGACACGGCCCTGACTGGTGGCACCATCAGGCCAGTGAGAGTGGGTGGGTGACGTGCGTAGTGCCTCAAGTCAAGATGCCCGCGAAAGTGGATCGGTGCCTCAACTGAGAATGCCCGCGAAAGCGGGTGGGTCAGGAGGCCTTGATCCGGATGCCTTTGCGGACGTCGGGTAGGGCTGTGGGGATCGAGGCGAGGTAGAGTTGTTCGGTCTTGTCCTTGGCGAGCTTGAGCAGGACGGCTTGCAGGTCGGCGATCTCGCGGCCGATGGCGGCGGGGTTGAGCGAGTCTGGGTAGGTGACCAGCTCGGCCTCCTGGGCCGGGGCGGGCACCTTCGCCGCCAGCAGCCGATCCAGTGGGGTCGCGGGCTTGTCGTAGAGCCGTTTGCGGCGCCCGTTGCGGTCGGTGCCGTACCCGACCGGTTTCTTGGTCGGGGTCAGGTAGTTGAACCTGTCGTTGACCAGCCGCCAGAGCCTGTTGAGCACGGCGCGTTCCTCGACTGTGTCGTAGCGGTAGTAGAAGGCGTACTTGCGGACCAGGTGGTTGTTCTTCGACTCGATGGTGGCCTGGTCGTTCTTCTTGTAGGGCCGCGACCGGGTGAAGAAGATCTCCCGCTCGCCGGCCCACTTGATGATGGCCTTGTTGAGGAACTCGGTGCCGTTGTCGAAGTCCAGGCCAGTCACCTCGAACGGGACCTCATCAACGCCGGTCTGCAGCGCACCCAGGATGTGGACGTGGGCGTTGTTGCGCGCCGTGCGAGTGAACACCCACCCGGTGTGGACGTCGGTCAGGTTCAGGGTCCGGGCGAACTCGCCCTTCAGCGTCGGTCCGCAGTGCGCGACGGTGTCACCTTCGAAGAACCCGGGCTCTGCTTCGACCTCGTCACCGGCCCTGCGGATCTTGATCGACGAGCGCAGCAGCGGCGAAGGCTTGGTCGTCGAGACGCCGCGGATCTGGTCGGTGGCCTTGGCTGGCTTGAGGTACCGGTCGATCGAGGCCGGCGACATCGACAGCAGTTCCTCGCGGACCGCCCGGCTGTACCGGTCGACGCCGTCGACGAGCTCGCCGTGGCGTTCGAGCCCATCGAGCTGGATCGCCATCGACGCGGCGAGGTACTTCCCGCACTGCCCACCCGAGGCAGCCCACACCCGCTGCAGCACCTTCACGGCGTCGTAGGAGTACTTCGACGCCCGCTGCTTCCTCGGCGGCTTCGCGACCTGTCGACCAGCTCCCGGTGGCCGTTTCGCGGCCGCGACCAGCCGACGTCGGGCGTTGTCCCGCGACCAGCCGGTCACCGACACCACCTCGTCGAGGACCGTGCCCTTGTCCGTCTTGCTGGCCTTCACATACGCCTTGGCGTACCTGCTGGTGACCTCGGCACGAGACTGCATCGACAACCCAATCCTCATGCCCCACCACACTCACCGCTACGCGGGCATTCCTACGTGAGGCACGGAGAGAGTTTCGCGGGCAGTTTTCGTGAGTCTCGTCG
>DASRVZ010000102.1:0-3862 GCA_035654835.1 Dermatophilaceae bacterium
TCGAGAAGCTCCAACCAGTTCGGGAGGCGGAATAGTACCCACTTCGAATACGACGCCTGCACCAACAGTTAAAGTCGTTGGCACGAAACAAACAGGAGGGGGAACGTGCATGAACGCCGACGAAACGAGCACGACAAGCGATGCCATCGCGGCCACCGACGACCGCCGGTCCCGTTCGCCGCGACGCCCGGGACAGACCCTGGCGTGTGGTTGGTGCGGGTCGCCGATCCTCCTCCCGGCGCGGGGTCGCATCCCGAAGTGGTGCTCGTCATCATGCCGCCACCGGGCCTGGGAACTTACCCGCGCGGCCGCGTCAGGGCGCGCCGCCGTCCAGGTTGTCGACCGGGCCGTAGAGGTCGAAAGGCTCGTCAGCGTCGTTCAGGAAGTACCCGTGGCCACCGTCCCCAAGGGCGCGGCATGGCCAGCGGCTTTGACCCAGCTCGCCACCGCACTGGACACGGGGCGGGTGTATGACCGGGACCTACCCGCCCTGGCCCAGGCTCTTGCCGATGTCGCCGATGCACTTGACCGGCGGCCCGGATGGCGACTCCGAACGCGGTGACGACCGCAGCCCGTCGCGGCGATAGCGGAAGCCCGGCCGGGGCCAAACAAACCGTCGAGCGCACGGACCTGGTGTCACGACCTTGACTGGCGTGAGGCGGGAGCGTACCCCTCTGCGGCCAACCACGCCCGAGCCCGACCGCGCTGCCGGTCCTCGCTGAAGGCGTACCACCGTTCGAGCTGTTCGGGCCACCGCGACAACTGGTCCTTGAACCTGCGAAACGCGCCTCGCCGGCTCGGTGGCGTTGGTGGCCTTCGGTCTGGACTCAGCCATCGAGGTCGTCAGCGCCACGGTCGTCCTGGTCAACCTGCGGGCGGTACTGGCCGGCACAGACCCGAACGCAGTCCGGCAGAGGCGGGCGCTTCGCACCATCGCCGTCACGTTCTTCGTGCTGGCCGCCTACGTGACAGTGGACGCCGCCATCGCCTTGCTGAGGACTGACCGTCCCAGCGCCAGCACGCTGGGGTTGGTCGTCACTGGCGCTGCCGTGATCGTCATGCCGACCCTGGCATGGGCCAAGCGTCGGACGGCCCGGGCGCTGGGCGAGCGCGGTCACCAGGGGTCGGCTGTGCTGTTGAATGCCGACGCAGCTGAGACGTTGAGATGCGCGTGCTCAGCCTGGCCACGCTCATCGGGGTCGGCGCGAACGCCATCTTCGGTTGGTGGTGGTCCGACCCTGTGGCCGGGCTCGTCGTCGTGTTCTTCGCGATACGTGAAGGGCGCGAGGCGTGGGATGGCGAGTTGTTCGACGACGACTGACCGACTTGGCGGGCGTGCTGGTTCCTTTGTTTCCTGGCTGGCACCTCGCCACTTGGGCCGTTTCCACACGGAAGGAGATTCGGGCCGCAGGTGTGCTCGGCTGAGGGCGGGACCGGCCGGAGGCCGCCCGCCCGGTGGGCCGCGTTGGGGGCCGCGACAGCTCAGATCTGAAGCCCCACCGCGACGATGGCCTCGGCGACCACTCGTAGGCTGGCGTGGTTGCTGCGGGCGTGCCCACGTATGAGCTGGTAGGCCTGATCGACCGAGACTGATTTCTGCTGAGCGGTGATCCCCTTGGCCTGTTCGATGACGATCCGTGACTCCAGCGCCCCCTGCAGTTGCTGGCTCAGCTGCTCCTGGTCGTGCAGCTTGGAGGCGTTGAGCACGTAACTGGTCGCCACGTCGGCCAGAACCACGGCCACCGCGATGTCCTGGTCCGACCACTCCCGTGGCTCGCGTGAATAGATGTTGAGGGCGCCGATGACCTCGTCACCATCCCGCATCGGGATCCCAGCAACGCCGGCCACACCCAAGCGAGTGGCAGTGGCCGAGTAGTCCGGCCATCGGGCGGACTCCTTCCGCACATCGGTCACCCGAACCACCTCGCCGGTCTCGTAGGCATCCCGACACGGCCCCTCCTGATGGTCCTCCTGACTGCGCTCCAGCTCCTTGGAATCCTGGGTCACCGCCGTCACGAAGCGCAACTGCCCCTCCTCGGCCATGGTGACCCCGCTCCCGCCCAGGCCCAACACCGCCGTGACGCTCTTGGTGAGCTCAGCCAACGCTGCAGCGTCAAGGTCGTGGTGCTCCGGCAGAACCACGGAGAACCGTGACAACGTCTTCATGAACAGCGACTGGTCAAACAACTTAGGCGTCTCTCCATCTAGGCCGCCAGCCGTCCCCTAGCCAAGGTAGTTGCAAGGGTCGTTGAACGGGTCGTTGAACGGATGGGGATGAGCGTTGCGCGATGGGCTCACCCGTGCAGAAGTGATCGGCCTTGGGGTTGCGTCTGTCGGGTGGTCGTGCGTAGCCACAACTAGGATCTGGTCGCCTGCGACAAGACGTGCCGCAGTGTGGTCTGGTTTCCTCGACGGCTGATCCATGGCGACCTCATTTCGGTGGTCCAAGACGAAGGACGGGGCAACCGAGGTTCGGGAGCAGCACCGGGAAGAGTCCACGCACCGAGGTCTGGACGGCGTAACTACTGCTCTACGCTACGCCGAAATGTGGCGAATGTCACAGGCGTGAGGAGAACTGTGCTGCTGCCCGAGCGGCAGGAGCTTTGCGAATACATGGCATCATCCGCTGCCACCAGAAAACACGGTCATACCTGAGGATGACCGAACGCCTCCGCGTCGCCCTCCGCTAGCTCAGAGCGCGCAGGATCAAGGGTCGAGCCGCTCACATCAGCACCCCACGAACCCTGAGGAAACTCCCGAAAGCGAGTACGACCTCAAAGAGATCCTCATTGCTGCCACCCTCCAGGGGGCCATCTACTCGCTTGTCAAGAGCCTCATCGACCGCGGCGGTGCCCGGGCATTCCAACGATGAACTGGCGAATGGCCAGGTAGCTGAGGCGATTCACGCGGATAGACGGTGTTGCAGACCTCATCCGGGTCGCAGGCACCTGAGCTCGCCGGGACAGCGAAAGACTCGTTTGCTGCATGATCGCCTGGCAACGCGCACACTGGTCTCTATGGCTGACAGCGGCGACAGGCCCGAGAGCGACATCACCGACCCCACCAGCGACGAGCACGGGGACGTCCATCGCCGATTCGTAGAGCTGTGGAACGAACGCGCTTCCGGCGATGGAGGCGCCCTCGCCCTCGACTCCGCTTGGCAGCCGATCGCGAACATGCTGGAGAACCACGCGGGCGCCCAGGTGGAGGGCGCAGGCCCGGCCTTGCCTATGGAAGGCAACGACGGGGCGACCGAGGGAACCAACGACACGTATCCGGCGGAAGAAGCGAGCGACGTCATGCCTGACGTCCCCGGACGCAGCGACGGGGCGCCTACGTCGCATCCCGGTGCACGGTGAGTCGCAATCCACCCGGGGCGCCATCCGGTCGGGGGACCCCGGGGGCGGGTATCGACCCGAAGGAAACCGATTTTGAAGGGCCCGAGCTGAAAGGGAATCGCTCGGGGGTTGTGAACTGGATGTTCCGCAGCCGGACGACCGGCCGGATCACGCTGGCCCAGCTCCCCAACTGGCTGCTCGCGGTGTGGTTGTTGGCGTCGGCGGTGATGTGGCTGGGACACCCCCAAGGCTGGGTGCACGCCGTCCTGGTCGTCCTCGCCTCGGCGGCTCTCGCGCTGTGGGCCGGGGACGAGGTGCTGCGTGGGGTGAACCCCTTTCGTCGCCTCTTGGGTTTGGCAGTGCTCGCCTGGCTCGGCTTCTCCCTAGTGAGACTTTGGCTGACAACCTGAGCAGTCGGAATCAGCGGTCACGGGACACGCGATGAAAAGGGCACCTGTCTGGAAGCGCTGCGACGTACTCTTGCGCCAGCGTCTTTGAGGAGGTGCTGCAAAGTGATCCACCGA
>DASRVZ010000103.1:0-2273 GCA_035654835.1 Dermatophilaceae bacterium
CCGTTCCATGTTGCACGAGCACGCGGCCAAGGGCACGTCGATCGAGGAGCTCGCAGAGATCTTCGACGTCGAGCAGATTGCCGACCACCTGTACACCAAGGGCCAGCCGGACCCCGACCTGGTGATCCGCACCTCAGGCGAGCAGCGGCTGGGTGGCTTCCTGCTGTGGCAGAGCGCCCACAGCGAGTTCTACTTCTGCGAGGCCTACTGGCCGGACTTCCGCCACGTGGACTTCCTGCGTGCCTTGCGCGCCTATGCCGAGCGCGAGAGGCGTTACGGCGCATAGCTGCTCAGACACGAACCGCTCAGGCAACATCCGCAGAAACGACCCACGACACGGACGGTTTTGTGATCGTGCGTGTCGCTGCTGATAAGCGAGCCGCAGGCCCCCCTTGGGCCTAGCCTCGAACGTGACGCAAGGCACCCGTCATGCGTTCGGGAAGGCCCACCACATGGAGCGACTTCAGCTCCGGACGGAGGGCCGGTATCGGCTCCACCGTCTGACGGTGGATCGGTTCCGGCATCTCGTCCGCGAGTAGAGATACAGCCGTATGTGCTGTGCAGAGGGAGTCGAAATGGCCACGGTTCGTCGTTCTTCGACCAGCTCCAAGACAGGCCCCACCGGCACCCAGGGGACCACGCACAGCACCTCATCTGGGTCGGAGGCCAGAAACAAGACGTTCGTGCTCGATACCTCTGTCCTGTTGTCCGACCCGCGCGCGATACTCCGCTTCCGCGAGCACGAGGTGGTGCTCCCTGTCGTCGTGGTGACCGAGCTCGAGGCCAAGCGCAACCACCCGGAGCTCGGCTACTTCGCCCGGCAGGCGTTGCGCCTGCTGGACGACCTGCGTATCCAGGAGGGCCGTCTCGACGCGCCGGTGTCGGTCGGTGACGACGGCGGGAGCCTTCGCATCGAGCTCAACCACACTGACGCCCAGTCACTTCCCGCAGGCTTTCGGCTCGGCGACAACGACTCCCGCATTCTCGCCGTCGCGAAGAACCTGAGCCTCGATGGTCACGACGTCACGGTGGTCAGCAAGGACCTGCCGATGCGCGTCAAGGCGTCCGCATGCGGGCTCGAGGCTGAGGAGTACCGCGCCGAGTTCGCCGTCGACAGCGGCTGGGTCGGCATGGCTGAGCTGGCGATCTCGGTCGAGGACATGGACTCGCTGTACGAGAACGGTCGCCTCGAGAACGACGCGGCGCGCGAGCTGCCTTGTCACACGGGGCTGGTGCTCGTGTCGCCACGAGGTGGGGGCCTTGGGCGGGTGAGCCCGGACAAGTCGATCCGGTTGGTGCGCGGTGACCGTGACGCGTTCGGTCTGCATGGGCGCAGCGCCGAGCAGCGCATCGCCCTGGATCTGCTGATGGACCCCGACGTCGGGATCGTCAGCCTTGGTGGGCGGGCCGGCACTGGCAAGAGTGCCCTGGCGATCTGTGCCGGGATCGAGGCAGTGATGGAGCGCAGGCAGCACCGCAAGGTGATCATCTTCAGGCCGCTGTATGCCGTGGGTGGCCAGGAGCTTGGCTATCTGCCCGGCAGCGAGTCCGAGAAGATGGGGCCGTGGGGACAGGCGGTCTTCGACACTTTGGGCGCCCTGGTCTCGACCGAGGTGGTCGAGGAGATCCTCGACCGCGGGATGCTCGAGGTCCTTCCCCTGACCCACATCCGCGGACGGTCGTTGCACGACTCGTTCGTGATCGTCGACGAAGCCCAGTCGCTCGAGCGCAACGTGCTGCTGACGGTGCTCTCGCGAATCGGCCAGAACTCCAAGGTCGTTCTGACCCACGACGTCGCCCAGCGCGACAACCTGAGGGTCGGTCGTCACGACGGTGTCGCCGCCGTCATTGAGGCGCTCAAGGGCCATCCGTTGTTCGCCCACGTCACCTTGACCCGCAGCGAGCGCAGTCCTATCGCGGCGCTGGTGACCGACCTGCTCGAGGGCCTGGAGGTCTGAGGTTCGCCGTCGAGTGTTGACGCCGGGGTTCGCCTCAGGGACAGGGCCGCGAAAGGGTGCTGTATGCCGCCTGAAGGCAGCTGATCACACGGGCGATTTGGAATCCCTGAGGATCTTTGGGACCGTGTATGCGCAAAGTCTCATTTTCATAACGCGTCGGCAGGCAAAGACGTCTCGCCAGGTGGAGGTTCCCGCTTCCACTCGTCGCGCTCATCTGCGTATTCGGGCCACCAGCTCTGGTGGTCCGATTCGTGTGGAGGTTGCATGACCACGCCATACCCAGGACGGCACCGGAGCCCAGGTCGGCACCGGAGC
>DASRVZ010000104.1:0-3207 GCA_035654835.1 Dermatophilaceae bacterium
TACCTCGCCAGCTTTCCCACCGCCCTGCCCGACGTCCGCCAAGGCATCCGGATCAAGGCCTCCTGACCGGCCCGGTTTCGCGGGCATTCTTATCTGAGGCACCGATCAGATTTCGCGGGCATATTGACTTGAGGCACCACGTGGTCCCCCAACCACATGAATCTGTAGGTCAACGAGCCGAAGCAGCGCCCAGGCCAACCGCTATGTCAGGACCCCTGGACCCCGTACGGACTTTCGCACCATGTCGGGAGTCCTGGGGCCATGGGCCTTGGGCCGTGATGGTCGACTGGCGGCGATAGGACGCGACTTCCGGCGCCGTCGACCAGCACCGAGCAAAGGGACTGCCTCGCGTCATCTGGACCAGCCAAATCAGAGCCTCCGCCACTCGCCGCCACTCGAGGCTCAGCGAACACCCGCAAACCGGAAGTACGGCACCTGCTGACAAAGTGACCACACCCGCCCTTTTACCGCCCATGACGCAACCGGTTGAAGTGCGATGGAAGGGGCTGCGGGCTGGCGCCCGGCTGTCACCCTGGGATATCTTTGGGGGTTCAACCTTGCCCTCAGTCAGCCACCGACGAACGGGTACATATGAGCAGCAAGAAGCAGAAGCGCGTGATCGAAAAGTCCAGCGTGAAGCAGAAGGAGCTAGAGAAGAGCCTATCCACCCTGCGTGGTCAGCTGACTAGGACCGAGAAAAAGTTGACGAAGGCGCGGGACCGGGCGGAGCGCTGGAAGACCGAGGCAAAGGCGCAGAGGACGTCGGCCTCGCGGGCCGGGGCGCGGGTCGACAAGTTGCATCAGAAGCTGGACCGGGCATCTGCTGCCCTGGAACCGGTCCAGGCCAGTGCGCCGGTAGAAGCGGCGGCCTCGGGTCGTCCGGTGGCCGAGCCGACCGTGGACGGTGTCACCGTGCCGGACGAGACGTGGAGCGTCGTCCAGCTCCGGGCCGAGGCTCGCGCCCGGGGACTGGTCGGGATGTCGAACAAGCCGAAGGCGCAACTACTCGCCGCCTTGTCCTGAGCTGTGGTGCCGCCAACGGCTAGCAGTCGATGAGACACATCCCAGGATTCGAAGTTCTGCATCGGCACCATTCCTGTAGCAGGAGCCGTAGTACATCAGGACCGCTCTCTTCCTTGGCGTGAGCGACGAGGTCGACCCGCGGGACGATCCCTCATCGCACATGAACGCACACCCATCGCAAGCAGGTGCGGACGTTTGGCGGGGTCGGCAGTGGCGCCTTGCGGTCGTCGCTCTACCGGTCGCGGCTGGTTGGACCCTTACAAACATCCAAGCGGTGTGCATCCTGATCCGCATCTTCATGACGTCGCCTCCGACCTCGACGGTGGGGTGTTACGCAAGTCGTTGACGGCCGTTGGCGTCGACTCGGGACGTGTCACCATGGTCGCTACCAGGTGAATTGAGAGGACGTTGCAGAGGGCAGGACTGTGAGCACTGCACTGACTGAGGCACCGACTATTCGGTTGCTCTGCTGGAACATGGGCGCGGGTGGCCCTGGCCACCGGGCGTCGTGGAACGACGTGCGCGAACAGGAGGGAGTCGATGCCGCCCTGTTGCAGGAGGCGCCGAACCCCTGGCGCAGCGCCGTCGACGTTGACATGGTTCCCTCGCCGGGTTCGAAGTGGGGCGTCGGGTCGAACTGGGCTCAGACAGCGGTTGCCAGATTGAGCGACCGCGTCGCCATCAGCCCGTTGATGATGCAACCGCTTGGGTTGGATGGGCCCCTTCAGTTGGGCATCTCCCGACCGGGCACGCTCACCGTGGCGAAGCTCACGATCCTCGACACGAGCGAAGAGATCCTGTTGGCCTCGATCTACGCACAGTGGGAGGGACCGATCTCGGGCGGACCGGGAATCTTCGCGGATGCCTCTATGCACCGGATCCTGTCAGATTTGTCGCCGTTGCTGTCGTGGCGCAACCATCCGGTCATCGTGGCCGGCGACTTCAACAGCGTCCTCGGCACGTACGTCGAGGGCTATGGGTCGAACTGGACCGCGCGCAGCGCGGGTGTGTTCAGTCGCATGGGCGACCTTGGCTTGCGACTCGCTGGGCCCCAGGCTCCGAACGGCAACCAGGCCGATCCACGGCCATCCAGTCTTCCGGTTGACACAGGAACGTCCCCACGTTTGTCACGAACCAAGGGGCTCGAACCACCCAACTCGACTACTGCTTCGTCAGCGACGACCTGGTCGATCGCGTCACGGTCTCCGCTCGCAACGACATCGACGATTGGGGCCCGTCGGACCACTGCCGGCTGGCGATCGAAATCGGACCACCTCGTGAGCGAGTCTGGAACGAGCGGTCGTTCCTCGCCGAGATCGGGGTGTCCAGCGGAAGCGACGGCGTGTTGGTCGTCACAGATCTGTTCGAATGGGGAAGGAACCACCAACTTCGCCTTGACTTCAGCACGGGCAACGAGGCTCAGTGCTGGCTTCAACTCGACGGGGGACCCGTGGGTATCCAGTTCACGTTCTCCATCCGGACGAGGGGAGATATCGTCGTCCAGTTCCAGTGGATGAAAATTCCCTTCAATACCCCTGAGTCACGCGAAGGGCTTCGCCAAGAAATCCTCGAGGCGGTTCCCATGGCCGAGATAACCCCTGACCGCACCATTGGTCGGCCAACGATCCCCCTGCGCCACTTGACCGACCCCAACGTGCGTTCGGCCTTCTGAGGTTCACCCCGAACGGTGGACACGCGATCAGGCGGCTTGGGCCGTCTGAAGTTGGTGCATTTCGAAGAGTACTGGGGTGAGCATGCCGATCGAGGAGTGACGCCGTCTGCGGTTGTAGCGTTCCTCGATCCAGCGCCCGGAGGCGATCTTGGCCTCGGATTTCTTGGCCCAGCGGTGGCGGTCGTAGAACTCGGTTTTGAAGGTCGACCAGAACGACTCCGCGGCGGAGTTGTCCCAGCACACCCCAGTGCGGCCCATGGAGCGCAGCACGTCCAATGCCGTTGCTACGTCAGCGATCTGGGCTGAGGTGTACTGACTGCCACGGTCGGCGTGGAAGACCACTTTGCCGGGCAGTTGCCCGCGCAAGGTGACCGCCATCCGTAGTGCGGCCTCGACCAGGTCGGCACGCATATGGTCCTCGATGGCCCACCCGATGACCCGACGTGAGCAGCCGTCCCGGATCGCGCACAGGTAGAGCCACCCTTGGTCGGTGCGCAGATAGGTGATGTCCG
>DASRVZ010000105.1:0-3776 GCA_035654835.1 Dermatophilaceae bacterium
AACAAGACCCGTTGCGGTTCGCCCACTGGAAGTGGGTCCACTCGTTTTGGTGACCAGGATGACAGGAGCCGTGTGACGGGAGACTGTCACGCACGGATCTGTGGGAGCCCGGGGGTGAAATCCCCCCGGGCCACCCGACCCGCGGCGTACTTCGCCCAGCATCACCAGTGAGCGAGAAGTACGAGTTCATTGACGGGTTGAGGTACGCCTACCCCATCGTGCGCATGTGCGCATGGTTGGAAGTGTCCAAGTCGGGCTTCTACGACTGGCGGGACCGTCCCGCCTCGGCGACCGCCGAGCGACGGGTGGCGCTGACCGCGCTGATCAAGAAGATCTTCGACGACTCCGACGAGACCTACGGCTACCGGCGGGTTCACGCCCAGCTGGGCCGGCAGGGCGTCGAGGCCGGCGCTGAGCTGGTCCGCGCCTTGATGCGTGCAGCGGGCTTGGTGGCTTGCCAGCCGCGGCCCTGTGGGCACAGCCTCACCGAGGCCGGTGAGGCCGGTGTCATCCCTGACCTGGTGGGTCGGCTGTTCGACGCCGACGCGCCCGGCACGAAACTGGTCGGCGACATCACGTACATCCCGACCTGGCAGGGCTGGGTGTTCTTGGCCACGGTGATCGACTGTCACACCAAGGCGGTGATCGGCTATGCGATGGCTGACCATTACAAAACGTCGCTGATCAGCGCCGCGATCGACGCGGCGGCACGCAACTACGACCTGTGCGCGGGTGCGATCTTCCACTCCGATCGTGGCAGCAACTACACCTCAACAGAGTTCGCTGGCAAGCTGGCATCGTTGGGCTTGCGCCAGTCGGTCGGGCGCACCGGGATATGTTATGATAATGCGCTGGCGGAGTCGTTCTTCGCGGTCTTGAAAAATGAGCTCGTGCACCGCACGCAGTACCCGACCCGTGAACATGCGAGAAAAGACATTGCGCGGTACATCGAGTTTCGATACAATACACGACGTATCCATTCAGCACTCGGCTACAGGACCCCGAACGAGGTCCACGACGAGTACCTGAACCGGCAGCAAGCCGCCTGATAGCAGCACAACAGGTTGCTGATCGACTGTCCGAAAACCGCGGGGCTCACCAGCGTCCCGGAGTGCCGTCGCCTCGCGCGCACCGTGCGGCGTTGGCAGGACCAGATCCTGGCCTACTTCACCACCGACGGCGTCACCAACGCCAGGTCGGAAGCCGCCAACCTGCTCATCAAGAAGGTCAAGCGCACCGGCCACGGATTCCGCAACTTCACCAACTACCGCATCCGCCTCCTACTCCACACCGGCGTCACCTGGCACACTCCCGCTGCCACGCGCATCAGAGGACGTTCCCCACGCTTGGTCGCGTAGAGCCTCTTTCACATTGCGGAGGGCGACGGTCCTTGGCGCGCACTGGACACGAAGCGCGCGGAGCAGGTGGCACAGAAGCATTGTGACGCGCTCGGCATCCCGTGGAAGCCCGTGCCGCATCCCGGGGGCGAGGATCAGCGCAAGCCGGTCGTGGACTGGATCACCCAGCAGGAGAGCCCGTGAGGACCAGTCGGAAGTCGGGAAAGGCGAGCGGTCCTTGGCCCGAAGGACCGCATCAGGCCCGACTATAGCGCTGAACACGTTCGGTGATCGAGCGAGCGGGGTTCACGCCAACGGCCCTGCATACGAGGATTCGCGTAATCCCCGGCTATGCGGGTGGTCGCACGCCCATGCCCGCCCAAATCACGAGATGCGCCCGGTTCGGACTGCCGCGCACCCTTCGGGCGGCTTGCCACGGGAACGGAGGCTCGGGCGTGGCGCGTGACGCGGGATGGAGTCCGATCCGACAGCGAACTTTGTCCACAGGCGGTGACCATGAGTTCGTCGGCTCGGTTCCACCATGCGGTTCCATGCGGGACACCATGCTGCTGCTGCGCGCCGAGGTGCGTTGCATCAGGTCCTCACAGCGCACCCGCCGATCGCATCAGATCCCAACGGTGGACAAGAGCCGACGGAGACCATATGACGCTCAAGGATCTTCCACCGACGATCTCCGTGGAGCACGCGGGCGAGTTGCTCGGCATCAGTCGCCGCAGCGCCTACAGGGCCGCCTCTACGGGGGAGCTGCCAACCCTGCGCCTGGGACGCCGACTTCTCGTGCCGACGGCCCGCCTTCTGGACCTCTTGGGGCTGGACACGGAGCAGATCGCAGAGTTCAAAGTGGGCGACCCGGCATGAAAGGTCGCGTGCTCAAGCGCGGCTCAACCTGGTCCTACACGGTTGACGTTGGGGCCGACAGCCAGACAC
Organism: Dermatophilaceae bacterium; assembly: GCA_035654835.1. Lineage (GTDB taxonomy): Bacteria > Actinomycetota > Actinomycetes > Actinomycetales > Dermatophilaceae > UBA4719. Next base: position 2,286 of record DASRVZ010000105.1, read on the forward strand.
GACGCAAGCAAGTGATGAAGGGCGGATTCACCACAAAGCGTGAGGCCGAGCGTGCATTGCGCGATGTCCTTTACTCGCTCGACCGTCAGCGTTACGTCGAGCGGCACAGCCTCACGCTGGCCGAGTTCATTCGTCACGAATGGCTCCCGGCCATGCAGGGCCAGCTCCGCGACTCCACGCTGGCTGGCTACCGTCACGAACTCGAGAACAACGTGTTGCCGCGCCTTGGGGAGCTTCCCTTGCAACAGCTCAACGCGGTGCACCTCAACAAGCTGTACGGCTGGCTGCTCGCCTCGGGACGCAAGAACGGCAAGGGAGGCCTGGCCCCGAGGACCGTTCGCTACGCGCACACCATCCTCCGCAAGGCCCTCGCAGACGGCATGCGCTGGGGTCTCATCGAACGGAACGTCGCCGACCTCGCCGATCCCCCTCGCCACTCACCCGAGCCAAAGGTGCAGACGTGGACTCCGTCGCAGTTGCGTCGGTTCCTCGATCAAGTCCGAGGCGACCGGCTCTACGCGGCTTGGCTGCTGTCGGCCACGACAGGTATGCGCCGCGGCGAGGTGCTCGGTATTCGATGGAGCGATGTAGATCTCGATGGCGGTCGCCTCGCCGTTCGGCAGACACTCGTGATGGTGGAGGGTCGGCCCCGCCTCTCAACCCCCAAGACCAGGCGGAGTCGCCGGACAGTCGACCTGGACAGCCACACGATCGCGGCCTTGCACCTGTGGCATGGGAAGCAGGGCGCCGAGCGGGCGGACTGGGGAAGCGCCTGGCAGGGGACGGAGCTGGTCTTCACCCGCGAGGACGGCACCCCCGTGAACCCGGACGGATGGTCGGGCACGTTTGAGCGGCACGTTCGCAGAGCCGGGCTACCGGTCATCAGGCTGCACGACCTGCGGCACACCCACGCGACCTTGCTGCTGTCCGCCGGCGTCAACCCCAAGGTGACCTCGGAGCGCCTCGGCCACCATTCCACGGCCTTCACCCTCGACGTGTACTCGCACGTCGTCCCCGGCATGCAGCAACAGGCGGCCGAGCGGGTCGCAGGGCTCGTTTTCGAGTCTTGGGACGATGGAGACGGCGAGTCCGGCCAACGTCCCCCATCACTTTCGTGAGCATTTCGTGAGCATCGGAGGCCCAACGATGAAGCTTAACACCCTAGGCGCCACGCAAAGCCGCTGGTCAGAGGCCGATCTTGGAAGTGGTCAGGGGCGGGGTCGAACCGCCGACCTTCCGATTTTCAGTCGGACGCTCTACCAACTGAGCTACCTGACCTCGCCGGCGCCCGCGACCAGGAGCCGGTGAATTGCGACCGGCCGGTCCCGGAAGAACCGGGATGCCGGCCGGGAGGAGCGGACCTGACGGGATTTGAACCCGCGACCTTCACCTTGACAGGGTGACGAGCACTCCTAGCTGCTCCACAGGTCCAACTGCGAGGTCTCACACGACCAGCGGATACCCCAACGGCGACCCTGGTCGGTCACGCTT
>DASRVZ010000106.1:0-2201 GCA_035654835.1 Dermatophilaceae bacterium
CGAACTGGATGTAGTCCTGCAGCTTGCCGTTGACCAGGTGTGCCACCCGTCGGCCCGAGTCGTTCTCGGGCTGGACGACGTGGTGCACCCCGATCCGCTCCAGGATGCGGGCGTGCTCGAGGCTGACCGCCGAGGCCCAGATGGACGGTATCCCCGCGTCGACGAGATTGCCGGCGGTCAGGACCGATGCCTCGACCGATGAGCCGATGCCGATCACGGCAATCTTGAAGTTGCCCGCGCGGCACGCCTCGATGGTTCGCGGCTGGGATGCGTCGGCGAGGATGATCCGGGTCAGCCGTCCGGCGTAGCTGTCGGCCAGGGTCTGGTCCTTCTCGATGGCGATGACCTTGTGCCCGAGACGGTACAGCTCAAGAGCAGCCTCGGCGCCGAATCGGCCGAGCCCGATCACCAGGACGTCGTCTTCGTACAAGCGGTTCTTGGCCACTGTGTCCTCCTCAAAGGCGCTGGACGATCAGGCCGGCCACATGCTCGGCCGGGCGGCCGGTAGCGTGCCATCATGGCAACACAGGCGCGCGTGGTCTGGGACCAGAGTTTCACGGGCTACGACTTCGGGCTGGACCACCCCATGAATCCGCTGCGCCTTGACCTGACGGCCCGGCTGTGCGGAGCCTTTGGCCTGTTCGACGGGCCTGATGTTGAGGTCGTCAATGCGGCTGTGCCCGACGACGAGGTCCTGCTCACGGTTCACGATGCCGACTACGTCGCAGCGGTCCGTCAGGCGTCGGTCGAGCCCCGGGATGCCGACCAGTCCCGCGGCCTGGGCACCGAGGACGACCCTGCCTTCCACGAGATGCACGAGATCAGCGCCCGTATCGCGGCCGGTTCCCTGGACGTTGCCGGTGCGGTCTGGCGCGGCGAGACCGAGCATGGCGTCAATTTTTGCGGCGGGCTGCACCATGCGATGCCGGACCGGGCATCGGGGTTCTGTATTTACAACGACGTTGCCGTGGCGATCAAGTCGCTGCTCGACAACGGCGCCCAGCGGGTTGCCTATGTCGACGTTGACGTCCATCACGGTGACGGCGTGGAACGTATCTTCTGGGACGACCCACGGGTGCTCACCATCTCGATCCACGAGACCGGTCGGGTCCTGTTCCCCGGCACTGGTTTTCCTGATGACACCGGAGGGCCGGGTGCGCCAGGGACAGCCGTCAACGTGGCGCTGCCGCCCGACACCGGTGATGCCGCGTGGCTACGGGCATTCCACTCGGTCGTGCCTCCTGTCTTGCGTGCTTTCAGACCTGAGATCCTGGTGAGCCAGCACGGGTGCGACTCGCACTTCCTTGACCCGCTGGCGCACCTGTCCTTGTCGCTGGACGCCCAGCGAACGTCATATGAGTCCATCCACGATCTGGCTCACGAGGTCTGCGACGGCAGGTGGGTGGCGCTCGGCGGTGGCGGGTACGCGGTCGTTGATGTCGTGCCCCGAGCCTGGACCCATCTCACCGCCATTGCCGCGCATCGCCCGATTCCGCTCGTCGCCGAGGTGCCGCAGGTCTGGCGGGACCATGTCGAGCTGATCAGTGGTCAGGCGGGGCCGACCCACATGGGCGATGGTGTGGCTGAGCGCGGGCGGATGTGGTGGCGTTCATGGGAGGTCGGTTATGACCCCGCCGACCCGGTGGACTTTGCGGTGATGGCCACCAGGGAAGCCGTCTTTCCCCAGCATGGCCTCGACATCTGGTTCGACTGACGGGCCGATTCTCGGCGTGGCGGCTGGACAAATACAGAACTAGTACTTTTGAGGCTTCCCCATGAGTCACTTCTGCCCCTATCGTGACTGCTTGCACGTACGTGGTTGTCTGCCGGAGGGGAAGCCGGCGCTATGTCACGTGTAGAAGATCGAGGTGCACGATGGCTCAGGAACGCCAGCTAGCTGAAGTTCGGTTTGTCACCGTTGCAGAAGTCGCCTCGCTCATGCGCGTGTCGAAGATGACGGTGTATCGCCTGGTGCACAGTGGCGATCTTCCGGCCGTTCGGGTCGGTCGCTCGTTTCGTGTCCCGGAGAGCGCGGTTCACGATTATCTACGTGCCGCTTTCGTCGACACCGCCTGAGCAGGCTTTTCACTGATGGACGATGGAGGTGGGCCGCCCGTTGGGCGACCCACCTCCATCGTCCCCGGAGGGAACGGATCGGCTGGACGGACCGGGGTTTGGGCGGGGGCAAGTGGGGGCGGTAG
>DASRVZ010000107.1:0-2389 GCA_035654835.1 Dermatophilaceae bacterium
CTTCTACAACCCGATCGCGGCTGGGCGACAACCCGGTGGTTTCGAAGTCGATCACCGCGTAGGGGCCACCGTGCTCGACTCCGCCGCGTATGGAAGTGCCTCCATATCGGAAGAGCGGGCCTTTTAGTCCCGGCTCCGCAAACGGAATCTCTCGCCCCTGGGAGTTCCACCGCTCCGGTGACCTAGGCGCAGACGAGCGTTCGCGCGTATGCGTCGGCGGGCGATTCGCGGCACCGCGCGGACGGCTCGAGGGCCGCTGTAACGCATGCTGGGAGGGCATTGACTGCGCGGCTTTCCCGCTACCTCGGACCAGGAAGTAGAGGACCGCGATGACAAGCACGATAAGAATCAGCCAACCCATACAGGCAACGTAGCTTCGTCGTCCGACGGAACTCGCTGGAACGATGAATCTGACCTACTGCCAGATGCCAGGGTCGCGCGTGATGGCAGCCGCGATGAGTACGACGCTCCTATGCTTCGTCAAGCAGCTGTGGCCGTGTTTTCCAGTAGGCGATAGAGGTCGCGGGCGACGTAGCGGGCAAGGCAGCGTTTGATCTCTCGGCCGGTCTTGCCTTCGGCAGTACGGCGAGCGACGTAGTCGCGGGTGGCTGGCTGGTACTGGATCCGGCTCTGGACCACGGTGTGCAGTGCGTTGTTGAGTTGGCGGTCGCCGTAACGGTTGAGCCGATAACGGGTGGTGACTTGGCCACTGTTCGCCGGGATCGGTGCCACGCCGGCGAGCATCGCGAACGCCGCCTCGGAGTGGATACGGCCGGGGTGGGACCAGGCGCACAACACCGTCGCGGCCACGATCGGTCCGACGCCGAACTCCTCGAGCAGATCAGGACGCCAGCTGCGGATGATGACCACGATCGCCTTCTGCAGCTCCCGTGCCTCTTTCAGCATCGCGTGCGCGCGACGAGCCAAGGTCCGCAGCGCCACCACGGTGCTGGTCGTCTCGGTATCCCAGGAGGCGTGCACTCGCAGGTTCGCGGCGGTGTTGAGCATCGCGGCAAGCTTCTGGCCGCGGAACCTGACTCGGATGGGTTCGGGTGCTGCGATGACCAGGCTGAAGACCTGCAGTTGAGCCTCAGTGGAGGCATTGATCGCGGAGCGGCGAGCAGCCAAAAGCACCGACAGTGCTTGGCGTTCGCCCCCGGTGCGGGGAGTTCCCAACCGCGGTCGAGCCATCGCTTCACGCGCAGCGCGGATCGCATCGAGCGGATCGGACTTCGCGCCGTTGCGACGCGCAGCCCGCTTCGGGCGGTCCAGCTCGATGACGATCTCCGACATCTCCAGCAGGTGACGACTCAGACCGGCGCCGTGACCACCGGTCCCCTCGATCGCCCAAGCCCGCAACATCGCGTGGTTGTTGGCGAACTCCACCAGCTCGGCATAGCCCTCGGCTGTCGCCTCGACGGTGATCTCGTCGAGGACACCACCAGTCGCAGCATCGACCACGGCCGCGGAGTGGGTATGGACGTGGGTGTCGACGCCGATAACGACATCGACCACCTCGCGCAGATCGGTCAGACTGTTCATGCGTTCTCTCCTTCGCCGGACGGGACGTGGTTCCGGTCCGGGACGGAGGCTCGGCAGGACTGTGATGAGACACATCCGGCGCCGCTAACGCCAGGTGGTCAAGCTCCTGATCAGGCCAGCTCCTCCAACCGGGCCGGGGCCGGTGACCACGAGCGGACAGGTCGCAACAAGGCACAAAGCCAGTCATTTCGGGGGTCACACCCGCGGTCACCAACCACAGCCCAGCACCTTCAGGCTGCGTTGACGATCCTCACAGTCACTTCGCCGACGTCGACCCGACCCATCGCCCTGGTCTGCTCCTCGGTGACACCGAAGACAAGCAGTCCGCCGCCGCTGTTGGCGAACGCAGCAATGTCCTTGATGAGGTCGGAATGGGCGAGTGCCCTCTCCGGAGGTAGCTCGGTCTTCCAGTCGATCTGGTCGCTCTCCTCGATGCCCGCCCCGATCGCCTCGTCGAGCATCTCGGAGGTGAGCGGACCTGGCTGCGCACCAAGGGCCTGAAGGAGGGGCGTGAAGTCCATATCGGCAACCTACCGAGGGCCCGCTACCCGCCGGGTCAGTCGACACGCTGGCCCGCGCTGTAGAGCGCGAGCGGCCGCGGCCGTCCCCGATGCGGGCGCCCGCCATCGCGCCGCCGGTGAATGTCTGCCGACTCAGTCAAGAAAAGATGCAGGACGCGTGAGGAAGAGTTCCCTGCATCTCGACATCGGGCCGGTTTTCAACGCCACACCACATTTCTTCCAACTTTCTTTCGCCTACCGGCTCACGGCGTCCTCGGGACGCTGACCTGCGGGTTCGTGTTCCGGTGAGCCGCCTGGTGAGGCCACACCGGTCGGCTGGTGAGGCT
>DASRVZ010000108.1:0-14545 GCA_035654835.1 Dermatophilaceae bacterium
GAGGTCGATGCCGTGCGACGCGAGTTGGCCGCTGCGCGCCACGGTCTCGCGCCAGTGCTGGTTGCCACCGTCCACCACCGTGTCGCCGGCCGAGAGCAGCGGTACGAGCGCGTCGATGGCCCCGGCCGTCGTATCGCCGGCAGGCACCATGAGCCACACCAGACGCGGCGCCACCAGCACATTGACCAACGCGCCGAGGTCAGCGACGTCGGTCCGCGACGGATAGCGGTCGAACGCGACGACCTCGATGCCGGCGGCACGGAGCCGTTCGGTCATCCCGGCCCCCATGCGGCCCTGCCCGATCATCCCGACAGTGGTCATCTCTCGCCTTCGCCTCGTACCGGAGGTCACGCGGTCGGGGCCGTCGAGGATCGTCGTCCCCCTCCCGTGACGGAAGCTCGATCCGTTCGAACCTACTGCGGTGCACCTCAGAGGGGACCGGTGGTGAACGTCGGTCGGTCATGGCGCCTCGAGGAACCGTCACCACATCCCCCGCCCCATAGGTCTAGAGTGCGTCCGTCGGTCGGAAGGTTGACGACTGAGTGATGGTGCGGGCTAACGAGCGCTGTAGCCATCCCACTCCAGATCCGAACGGGTATGCAGTCGGACCCGCCAGTCTGTCAACCTCGAGGTGCGGGCCCGTCAGGTGGCCGCGGACTTTCGGATCGATAGCGGCAATGCTTCGGCGGTGGCCGAGATCTGCCGACGGCTGGATGGGATCCCGTTGGCGATCGAGTTGGCAGCGGCGCGGGTGAGCGTGCTGGCGCCGGCCCAGATCGCGGCCGGGTTGTCGGACCGTTTCCGGCTGCTGACCGGCGGGTTGCGGGGCGCGCCAGCACGTCAGCGAACGCTCGAGGCGTCGCTGGACTGGAGCTACGACCTACTCGATGACGCCCAACGGCTGGCGTTGGCGAGGCTGTCGGTGTTCGCCGGATCGTTCGAGCTCGATGCCGCCGAGGCGGTGGTGGCCGGGACAGGGGTCGAGCGCGATGACGTGCTCGACCTGATCGCCGCGCTGGTCGAGCAGTCGCTGTTGCAGGTCGTCCAGCGCCAGGGCAGGGCCCGCTACCGGCTGTTGGACACGATCCGGGTGTATGCCCGCCAGCGGCTGTCCGAGCTGGACGACCCCGCCCGGGTCCATCGCCGCCATCTGACGTTCCATGTCGGGCTGACGGAGCGGGCCCAGGCGGGTCTCTCTGGTGGACAGCCCGGGCCCTGGGTAGCGCGACTCGTGGCCGATCTGGACGATCTGCGTGCCGGGATGGACTGGGCGACCGAGTCGAGAGACCTCCGGGCGCTGGTGGACCTCACCGAGCCGATCGTCCGCTTCTGGTTCGACCGCGGCTTGTCCCGCGAGGTGCACCGACGGCTGCACGACGCAGCCGATGCCCCGGGCGCCCCCGACGACGAACGCGCGCGGACGTTGATCACCGCGGCGTCGCTGGCCCTTGCTAGCTGGGAGCCGGCCAGCGCCTACAGGTCAGCGAGCCGGGCGGTCGAGGCGGCACGCGCCGCTGATGTGGACGGGCCACTCGCGGTGGCGTTGGGCCAACGAGCCTGGGCGGGGGCCGTGTCGGGGCTGTCGACCAACGAACAGATGGACGCCGACGTCCAGCAGGCACTCCAACACGCCCAGCGAAGCGAAGATGCTTCGACCCACGCCTTCGTCCTGGCCCTCGCTGGGGGAGCGCGGTTCTGCGGTCACTCGATCGACGCCGGGTGCCGACTGTTCGAGCAGGCCGTGGAGCTGTGCGAGGCCAACGACCTCGCCTTCCAACTACCGGCCGCCCACGCGTCGCTTGGCGCGGGCATCGGGCCGGGACCGGAGTGGTCCGGGCGGCTGGACCAGTCACGCCGACACGCCCGACGTGCCGTCGAGCTCAGCCGGCAGATCGGACGTCCCGGGTGGGAGGTGATCGGGCTCACCGGACTTGGAGCAGCCGATCTCCTGCAGGGCGATCACGGCCGAGCGCAGGAGTGGCTGTCCAGGGCGCAAACGGTCCTGCGGTCACGAGCCCTGGAGGGCTCCCAGTACGACCTGGCGCTCCGTCACTGGCTGGGGTTGTCCGCCTACGCATCCGGAGACCTGGACACCGCCCGGACCACGGCTGCCCAGATCGTGCGTATCGGACGCGGTGTCGGCAGCCGCTTGGACGAGTCCATCGGCGAGTGGCTGCTGGGCGTGCTCGCACACGGCCAAGGGCTCCACGACGACGCGCGAGCGCACCTGGAGGCCACCCGCGCACTGTCGAGCGACCCACGGCTTCCGTGGCCACTGGGTCGGTCGCTGCTCGGTCTCGCGGACCTGGCCGAGGGGGACGAGGAGCTCGACGAGGCGTGGGAGCTGACCCATGACGGCCTCGAGGTTCTGGACGACTACGGCGACCGGATCGGGACCGCCGCGGCACTGGAGACGATCGCCGACCTGGCCCTGGCCCACGATGACCCCGAACGGTCGCTGCGCCTACTCGCCGCGTCGCAACGGTTCCACGACGGCACGGGCATCGTTCGCTTCCCCATGCTGGCCGACCGCTTCGATCGTGCCGTGAACGCCGCACGAGCCGCGTTGGACGAGTCAGCTGCGACCGCATGTTGGGATGCGGGCAGGGCGTTGTCGCTGGCCGACGCGGTCTCCTATGCCCGCCGCGGACGGGGCGAGCGTCTACGCCCGAAGATTGGCTGGGCGTCGCTGACCCCCACCGAACGCGACGTCGTGCGGCTGGTGGCGGAGGGCCACACCAACGTCGCGATCGGTCAACGCCTGTTCGTCTCCGTGAACACGGTCAAGAAGCACCTGTCCAATGTCTACGCCAAGGTGGACGTCGACGGACGCGCGGACTTGGCCGCTCAGGTCGCTCGCCGCGACCTGTAGTACTCCCCTCGTCGCCGAGATGTACCCGGTTGGGTGATGTTCTCCGACGCCTGCTCCGTCATCGTGCAGGCATGACCTCACGAGACCCAGGAGACAGCGCATGAGCAACCAACGCACCCACCACGTCACCACCACCGACGGCGTCACCATCGGCGCAACCGTGCACGGCCAGGGGCCACCGCTCGTGTTCCTACAAGGCCTCATCGGAGATGGCGACCTCGACTGGCAGGCGATGCTGCCGCACCTGACCGACCGGTTCACCTGCCATCTGCCCAGCATGCGCGGCCGCGGTCTCAGCGGTGACCACCCCGACCTCGGGACCAGTCGGCTCGCCGCTGACTACGTCACCTACGTCGACAGCATCGGGGAACCGTGCGGACTGGTGGGCTGGTCCGGCGGCGCCAGCCAGACCCTCGCCGTGGCAGCGCAGTCCGACCTGGTGTCCGCAGTGGCCCCCTGGGAGCCCGTCGCGGCCAGCCTGTTCGACGAGCAGACGCAGGCGGCTGTTGGCGACGCGCTGGCCCGCACGGGAGAGCTGGCCGCCGAAGGCAACCTGACTGCTGCGGCTCGCGCGTTCGCCCGCTTTCCCTTCACTGACCAGGAGGTTGCCGTTGCCGGGGACGGCGGCTACTTCGAGAGAGCCGCCCGCTACGTCCCGAACCTGCTCAACCTGTTCGGGCAGATGCTGGCGGAGGATGAAGCCCCCGCCGTTGACGATCCGGCGGTGCTCGGCACCATCTCGGCTCCGGTGCTGGTGCTGCACGGATCTGGCACCAAGCCCTTCTTCGTGACCAGCGCGCACCACGTGGCTGAGCACGTCCCGAACGCGCGCATCCACGAGATCCCCGGAGTCGCGCACGCCGCCCCCCTGACCCATCCCGAGGCACTCGCCGAGGCGCTCACCGAGTTCTTCGCGCCAGCCCAGCAGCCGGCCTGACCTGCCCGTCCCGCGCTACTTCCACCACTTCTTCACGGAACGCTTACGAGCGAAAGGGGATCGGCCATGACTGTCGATGATGACCAAACGCTTCGAGGCAAGGACTCCGACACGGGCGGGTCCAACGATCTACAGGTCCTTCAGGTCGATGGAAGCGAGCTTGCCTACCGGGTGAGCGGCGATGGACCGCCGGTTCTGCTCATCCACGGCGCCTTCGGAGTGTTGGAGGTATGGGACGACGTTCAGGATTCCCTCGCCACCACCCACCAGGTCATCAGCTACGACCGCCGAGGACACGGGCGGTCTCCGAACGGCACGTCGGACATGCGGGTCCACGCCCGCGACGCGACGGGGCTGATCGAGCACGTCGCCGCAGAACCGGCGATCGTCGTGGGTTGGAGCGGCGGGGCCGCTGTCGCGATGGAGCTGATCCGAACCCACCCCGAACAGGTCAGAGCCGCTGTCCTCATCGAACCGGTGTTCCACCTACCTCGCCATCAACCCTCGCGCAGCCTCCGTCTGCTCCTCACCTTCAAGCGCGACTCGATGCGCGGCCGCAACCGCGAAGCGGCGAAGACCATGGCGCTGTTCGCCTTCGCCCGACGCAGCGGGGGCAACGGCTGGGACGAGCTCGACGACCGCCAGCGCGACTGGTTCCTCGGCGATGCAGAGGGTCTACGCACCGAGTTCAAGGTGCTGGAACGGTTCAACACCTCGGCGGACCACATCTCAGCGAAGGAGATCTCTCGCTGGTCGGTGCCGATGACGTACCTCCTCGGAGAGGACAGCGCCCCGTGGGTCCATGCCATCCACGACGCCCTCACCAAGGCGGCACCGCAGATCCGCACGGTCCGGGTACCCGGTGCCTGTCACCTGATGCCTCTACAACAGCCCGAGGCCGTCGCCGAGGCGGTCCGCTCAGCCGTCACCGCATGAATGTCATGGCACTCAACGACGAGACGTCGCGGCCCGCCGCAACAGTGGGATTCCTCGGCCGTTGACACCAGCCTTGCGTACGCGGAGCATGAGGTCGCGGACCGACGTGGCTGGGCCGGTGAGAGGGTCGGACGCGTCCCGTCCGGGAGAAGACGCATCGGGTGGGTGGCGTTCCTCGATGCTTGTGCGCCATGCATGACCGGAGCAGACGAGTCGATACATATGAGCAACCGACACACCCACTTCGTTACCTCCACTGATGGCGTCGAGATCGGTGGGGCGGTGCACGGGCAGGGGCCATCTCTGGTGTTCTTGCCAGGGGGCGTCGGCGATGGCGATCTCGACTGGCGAGCGTCGCTGCCGTACCTGACCGGACGGTTCACCTGCTACCTGCCGAGCCTGCGTGGCCGGGGCCTCAGCGGCGACCATCCCGACCTCCGCTTGGATCGGCTGGTCGATGATCTGGTCGCCTACGTCGACAGCATCGGGGAGATGGCCGGACTGGTGGGCTGGTCCGCCGGTGGCATGGTGCTCGCCGTGGCGGCACAGTCCGATGCCGTGGGCGCGGTAGCGGCGGTTGAACCCACGATGTTCAGCCTGATGGACGACCAATCGCGGGCCGCTCTCGGCGAGGCCGTCACCCACATGCGCGAGTTGGCCGCCGAAGGCAAGCTGACGGAGGCGGCTCGCGCGTTCTTAGGTTTCCCCTTCAACGAAGAGGAGATCGCCGTGGCCGACGAGTCGGGCTACTTCGACGCCATCGGCCGCTACGTCCCGACGCTGCTCAACCAGCTCTCGCAGACGAGGGAGTCGACAGGCCCCGTCCCTGACGATCCGGCGGTGCTCGGTGCGATCTCGGCGGCGGTGCTGGTGCTGCACGGATCGGACACCAAGCCCTTGTTCTCCGCCAGCGCGCACCATGTGGCGAACCACGTCCCCGATGCGACGCTGCGCGAGATTCCCGGTGCCGGGCACGCTTCACCGTTGACCCATCCCGCGACGCTCGCTGAGGCACTCGCAGAGTTCCTCTTGTCCACGCAGCAGCCGACCTGACAGTCGGGGCGGGGATCGAGCGCCTCTCGTGATCGGACGTTCTGTATGCGAGACGGCTTGCGGTCACGCTCGTGGCGACTCACGATGGCCACGAGCACGGTCTGTCACCCAGGACGGCGTCCTGCGAATCATCGTTCCAGCCTTGACCGCACGAGGCGCAGGGAGCGCCGCACTTGAGCAGCCAACGCACCCATGAGGTGACCACCACGGACGGTGTCAGGATCAGTGGGTCCGTGCACGGCCAGGGACCGCCGCTGGTGCTGCTTCACGGGGTCATCGGCGATGGCGACCTCGACTGGCAAGCGTTGCTGCCGTACCTGATCGACCGGTTCACCTGCTACCTGCCGAGCTGGCGTGGCCGCGGCCTCAGCGGCGGTCACCCCGGCCTCAGCTACGTACGACTGGTCGACGACGCCGTCGCCTACGTCGACAGCATCGGGCAAGCCACCGGACTGGTGGGCTGGTCCGGGGGTGCCGGCCTTGCCCTGTCTGTGGCGGCACAATGCGACGTGGTGCACGCGTTGGTCCCCATCGAGCCCAACACGCCGCGCTTCATGAGCGAAGAGGAACGAGCCGCTCTCGGCAACGCCGTCGCCCGCATGGGCCAACTAGCCACGGAAGGCAGGCTGACGGAAGGAGCTCGCGCGTTCGCTGACTTCGTCTTCGATGACGCGGAGATCGCCCTGGCCGAGGAGGCGGGCTACTTCGACGCCGCATCGCGCTACGTCCCAGAACTGCTCGACTTCTTCCGGCAACTACGCGAGTACCCAGGCTCCACCCACGAAGATCCAGCCGTCCTCGGCGCGATCTCAGCCCCCGTGCTCGTGCTGGTCGGATCCGACACCAAACCCTACGCCACCGCCTACGCGCAGCATGTGGCCAAGCACGTGCCCAACGCACGGATCCACGAGATCTCCGGTGTCGGGCACGCCGCCCCGCTGACGCATCCCGAGGCCCTCGCCCAGGCACTCATGGAGTTCCTATCCCCTCAGCAGCAGCCGACCTGACCCTGCCTGTGCGCGGCTGAACCGCGACGACCACCGAGCTCTCCGCGGGACCAGCAGTTGCCGCCCAGGCCAAGAGAGAAGCCGCTTCGACAGCCAGGCCGAACCGCCGGGTAGCTATGGGCGTCGACGGCGGCCGCAGGAAGCAGTGGTTGTGGGCGGATGTTCCGGCCGCCGTCAACGGGCGAAGGCGTCGGATCATCCGTCGCTCGCGGGGTCACGGGTCAGACCCAGCGGCTGGTGTGCCAGGACGCCGAGCTGTCGGAGGCCGTCGCCGGTGTCGACGACTTCCCACATCTCGCGGATACCGCCATCACAGACCCGCGCGAACAGCGCCTGGTCCACGTGCAAGCGGTTTCCGGTTGGCTCGACCCCGAGAAAGACGCCTTCGTGCGTGCCGCTGACCGTCACGTGGGCCGCTACCAAGTCTCCTGAGACAAGCAACTGCTCGACCGCATGGTGGAGGTTGCTGAGCCCAGCGTGTGCTGCCTGCCACGTATCGACCTGAGCCGCGATGCCGACGCAAGTGGCTCCCCCAGGGGAATGCACCACGACGGCGTCATGCAAGACTCGCGGGAACTCGTCGAACCTCTGAGCGTCGCCCGCCGCGAGATAGCTCCGCAGTACGTCTCCAGGACCTGTGACCATGTTTGTCATTCTAGCCGAGTGGCACGCTCGGTGCGAGGTGCCGAGACGCCCGGGCGCCGTCGTTTCGTGCGGATGAGCTCGCAGCCGTGAGACCCCGAAACCACGGTTGTCGAGTGTGCGATATCGACGCCGCAAAGGTGGAAGTCGGAGGGGGGCGCGCAGAGCGTTATGCCGTAGTTGAATCCGCACGCCTCAGCCGACACGCGAAGGCTGGACCGCGCGGTAGTCCCGCTACGCGCGCCCGCGTATGAGCGAGGAAGACGTGCCCCGCGTGGTGGACCACCGGCCCGCTGGCTTCCAAGTTCGTGAGCCAGGTCCCGGTGTCGGTCGCAGGCAGCTCCTACGATCGAGATGACATGGGTGACAAGAGCGGGATCGAGTGGACCGACGCCACCTGGAATCCCACCACGGGGTGTGACCAGGTGTCGCCGGGCTGCGATCATTGCTATGCGCTCACGCTGGCAAAGCGGCTCAAAGCTATGGGCCAGCCCAAGTATCAGCGCGACGGCGACCCACGCACGTCCGGGCCCGGGTTTGCGCTCACCGTCCACGAGGACGCGCTCGACGTTCCCCGCGCATGGCGCGCCCCACGGCGCGTGTTCGTGAACTCGATGAGCGACTTGTTCCACCCCAAGGTTCCCGAGGACTTCGTCGCCCGCGTGTTCGACGTGATGGCCGACACGCCCAGGCACCAGTACCAGCTGCTCACCAAGCGGCCCAAGCGCGCCGCCTCCCTGGCCAGCCGGCTGCCATGGCCCGACAACGTGTGGCTGGGCACTTCGATCGAGTCCAACGCTTACGTCGACCGCGCTGACCAGCTCCGTCCCGTGCCAGCCTCGGTGCGCTTCCTTTCGTGCGAGCCGCTGCTCGGTCCTCTGCCGGATTTGAACCTGGAGGGAATCGACTGGGTCATCGTCGGTGGTGAGTCGGGGCCGGGGGCGCGGTCGATGGATGAGGCGTGGGTGCTCGACCTCCGGGACCGCTGCCGCAATGCGAAGGTGCCGTTCTTCTTCAAGCAGTGGGGAGGTCGGACACCAAAGGCGGGCGGCAGGCAGCTGAAGGGGCGCACGTGGAACCAGATGCCGAAGGTCAAGGCCAGGGCCGCGTAGACCGGTCGCGACGAGCACGACGCTCGTGGGGCTACTGGACCGAGGCCAAGCTCGATGTGCTGGCGCGCTACCTGGACGCGTTCACCACGACGACCAAACACAAAGCGCCCCGCGAGCGGATCTACCTCGATGCGTTCGCTGGCGAGGGCCGTGGAATCAGTCGCACGACAGGTGAGGAGTTCGAAAGTTCGCCGCGGCTCGCACTGAGCGTCGACGATCCGCCGTTCAGCCGACTGCGGTTCTTCGAGCTCGGCCGCAAGGCCTCCCGACTGGCAACCGACCTCGCGGCCGATTACCCCGGACGGGATTTCAAAGTCGTGTCCGGCGACTGCAACGAAACCATCCCGCAGGTACTGCAGGAACTATGCGACCTCAGAGTCGACTGGGCGCCCACGTTCGCGTTCCTGGACCCAGACGGGATGGAACTGAGTTGGGACACCGTAAAGACGCTCGCCGACCACAAACGGCAGCGCAAGAACAAGGTTGAGCTCTGGGTGCTGTTCAGTGCGCCGGGGCTCATGCGGGTGCTGTCAAGAGACGAGGCCAAGGTGACCCAGCGCGACGTTGACATGGCCACCGCCGTGTTTGGCAACACAGGCTGGGCGGCCATCCAACAGCTCCGATTCGAGGGCCCCATCGAGCCGACAGAGGCCCGCGAGGAATTCGTGAACCTCTACCGATGGCAGCTCGAGCGCGACCTCGGCTACCAGTGGACCCACCCGCTAGAGATCAAGAACCTGCAGGGCAGCCCGATCTATTACATGGTGTTCGCCACGGACAACGAAGCCGGCAACAAGATCATGGCCGACCTCTACAAAGACGCAGCGAACCGGCTGCCCGAGATGCGCCGGGACGCACTTGATCGGATCAGCGGCCAGCTCACGTTTGAGCTCGATTCGGTCGACCAGCCACGGCAGCAGCTGTACGAGTACCAACCGCCTTGGCAACCCCTGGACTAGGACGCTCTCGCCAGGCGCGTCGCTGCTGGCGCCCGCCCCTTCCGACGAGTTCCATGATCACGGTTCTGTTCGCATGAGTGCGCCGCAACACCTGAACTCTTGGATGCGGATGCCGGAACTTTCTGCCGCGTTCCGTGGGCCAACTAGCGACGGATATCCGTCAGCGAGTGTCAACGTCCTTGCGGATGGTGGTGGGGCTGGCGACAGGGCTCCTCTACCGGACTATGCCTGCAATCTCTTTCAGTTCCACAGCACCCATCTGATGTGCCATCTCTTTTACCCGAGGATGCGTGATCGGCGTCAGGATTATCAGGCGCTCAAACGAAAGCACCTTCTGGAGTTCATCGCTCAAGCCGATCTCGGCCATGTTCTGGGCATGTGTCAGGAAGGCTTCATCGTTGGTGTACACCTGGTACCAGACAACCTTGCCGCTTCCTTCATCTCCCAAACCATTCGAAGGAGAGAGTGTCAGGCTCGTTGGCCTCTACGTAATCCGACATCCTGCGGGCCAGGGCAACGACTGTGTTGTAGTCGTCGGTAGTCCATTCCAGGACCGTTCGGTGCAGACCCATTGCGGCCATCGGATCTCTCACTTCTGCCCGCAGATCGGTGTAGTCAAGCGGAGGTAGCAAGTTCTCAGTCGGACGATCCACCCACTTAGAGCAGGTGGATACCCAGGAGAGCAATCCACGTCCAATACACGAATATCAGGGCCCGCTGGATGAGCCCGGTCTTGGAGGCGTCCCTCAGAGAGGCGACCATCGTGGAGACGGTCAAAGCGATGCCCAGCCCCGCGGTCGCCAGTGTGTAGATCCGCCACCCACCATCGAGACGGCCCGCTATGGCCAGGCATGCCCCGAAGATGGCGAGGAACATTATCGCGCCAGCGGCGCCGTGGATCTGGTGTTGCCACGTAGGCCGGCTCGGCATTCCGGGAGGAGACCCAGGTGGGTAGCCGAACGAGGGATCCATGCTGAAGAGGCCGGAGGCGATTGCTCCCGCCCCGAAAACCGCCACCAGGGCGGATCCCACGACGGTGTCCAGGGTCTGGTTGATGGCCACGGAGAAGGCAAGCATTCCGATGCCCATCTGCAGGAAGTTGGAGACCTGGACCCAGCCTCGGCCACCCGAAGACAGCGCGCTGACCATGTGATATGAGGGGTTGTAGTTGGGGCGAAGCGTGCCCTCGACAATCACAACTACGAGGAACACCAGGGTCGTCGCAACTCCGATGATGAGCAGTGCGTTGGTCACGTCCTTCTCCTCAATCTGTCAATGGGTGAGCCGAGGGGATGCTATTGGATGTCGCCCCCGCCGTCGCGCAATGTCTGCGGCCTGGCCGGTCAGTGACGTAAGCGCCAGCAGGTTGGTCCCGATCTGACGCTCCCACTGCTCCAGGTCGCTGCCGAGGATGGAAGTTTCAACAGTACGCGCGACCTGCGAAACGGCTGCCGTATCGAGAGTTCGCCCGTTATCGCGTACGCCGAATGGACGCCGACCCGCCACCAGCGAGACCCTGCGCCTCATCTTGCAAGGTCGTCGCGGAGCTCGTGGCGGCGGGACCAGAGGGCCTCTCGGAAGGTGGTCCAGTCGGTGGCGGGGTCGTGATCCTGGTGGATGTCATCGAGCAGGTGCAGGGCGCGGCGCTGGGGGATACTGAGGAGTTCGTGTCGGAGGATCCCGACGGGGTAGGGGCTGTCGAGTCCCCAGGCCGCGGTGAGCGCGCCGACGAGGCGAAGCCGGAACGCCGCCGGCCAGTGGGGCAGGGTCGGCGAGGCGCCGTTCGAGGTCGAGGAAGTGGACGAACTGGTCGCGTTGGATCCAGGCGATCTCCTCTTGGCCGATCCCGTGCTCGAACACGCTGCTCCGCTCTACGTCTCCGGCGAGCATGCGTGGCCCCGGGTGGTTGTGTCGCGTCGACGCGGCTCGGCCGTGTGGATGCAGACCGACAGCGCCCCTTCGATTCCAGGACTCCTGACATACACCAGAAGTGGTTGCAATGGGTCATCGGTGTTTGACGCTGTAGACGAGGGTGAGGTCGGTGCCCGGGTAGGCGGTCTGGGTGGCGGTCAGCTCGGTGCACAGGGCGGCCAGGGCGCGGGTGCGGCGGGGGGCGGTCAGCGGGTGGACGCGCACGTGGAGTTGCTGGCCTGCGATGTGCAGGTCGGCGGGGGCGTGGAAGATCTCGCGCAGCAGGCTGCGGGCTTCGTCGTCGGCGCGGGCGTAGTGGGGGGCGAGCAGGCGGGCGAGGGCGGATTCGGCGTTGTAGGTGGCCAGGCGCACGGCGTCGTGGAGGCGTTTGCGTTCGGGGTCAAGGCGGCGGCTGCCCGGCCGCACGACGTTGACGGGTGCTCTGGCGGGGGTGGCCTTGGCGTCGGCGTGGCGGCGGGTGAGCTCGTCGCGGGCGTCGGCGAGCTCGTCGGCCAGGCCGCGGTGGGCGGCGCGCGCCCAGGTGGGCACGCCGGCGGCGGCGTGGCGGTCGTGGTCGGCTTGGGCGTCGTCGATCGCGTCGGCGAGTTCGGTGACGCGGCGGGCGGCGTCGCGTTTGGCGGGGTTGGGCACCTGCCGGTCGGGGTCGTCGGCGACGTCGGCGTAGGCGTCGAGGGCGTCGAGTGCGTAGTGGGCGCGCAGGTAGCGGAAGAAGTTCTCCTGCCGCCAGCGGCTGAACATGGCGTGGGCGATCACGGCGGGGTCGGCGTCGGTGCGGGTGGTGATGATCTGGGTCTGGTGGCCGCCCGGGCGGCGGCGGGTGATCTGGCGGCAGGCGAAGCGCCGGCGGCCGCCGTCGTAGCTGATGCGCACGCGCCGGTCGGCCAGCTCGTAGCGGTGCTCGCGGCCGGCGGCGTCGGTGAAGGTGTGCTCGGTGAACGCGCTGGCGGGCTCGACCGGCTTGGGGCCCTTGCGGTAGGTGAGGACGTCGAAGCCGGCCTTGTCCAGCTCGGCGAACAGCTTGGGGCTCCAGCCGCCACGGTCAAAGCAGATCGTGGGGCGGGCGTCGGCGCCGACCAGGGCGCGGATCTGGCGGGTGACGGCGCGCAGCTCGCCGACCAGCGACGCGCCCGGGGCCGACTGCCACACCAGGATCCCGTCGCCGTTGGCGTCGCAGGTCCAGGTGTCGGTCTCGGCGGGCATCGACAGGCGCATGCGCGCCAGATGGGCCTTGGGCACCTGCGCGCCGCCGTGGTAGGCGCGCACGTGCCCGTCGACGTAGAAGACCCCGCACGCGTCGCGGTGGCCGGCGACGTGGCGGGCGGCCATGGCGGCCAGCAGCCGGTCGGCCTTGCCCTCGGCGGCCAGCTCGCCCATGCGTCGCCGCAGCGTGGCCACCTCCGGGGCGCGGTCCAAACCGAGCAGCCGGCCGACGTCGGCGGGGTCGACGCGGGTCAGACCCTCGGCGCGCGGCTCGCCCAGCAGCGCGGCGAACACCACCGTCAACAGCAGCGAACGCAGCCCGTAGAAGCACGCCCGCGCCCGCCCGTACACCGTCTCGGCGGCCTCCAGCAGCCCGGTGGCCGCCAGGGCCGGCAAGATCACCAGCGCGCCCGCCAGCGGCAGCCCCGCGCCCTGGGTGACCCGCGGCGCCGCCCCCGCCAGCAGCCCCGCGCGGGCGGCCTGGCGCTCGGCGGTGCGCGGCGCCGGCCGCGCCAACGCCTCCAGCCGCGCCGCCGCCTCCGTCACGGCCTCAGCCTCAGCCTCGGCAACCGGCTCCACGGCCGCCACGGCCGCCGCGTCCGGGCGCAGCACCCGCGCGACGCTGTGCGTCGACACGCCCACCCGCTCGGCGACCGCGCGCAGCGACAGGCCCCGCGCGCGCAACACCGCGATCTCGGCGGCCTTCTCCACGGTCAGCTTCCACGGTCCCCTCGGCCCCTTGGACACCGCCGCCAGCCCCGCCGTGCCGCCGTCGGCGTAGGCCTGCCGCCAGCGCCACAACGTCGTCTCGTTCACGCCGAACGCCGCGGCGACCTCACGCTGGGAGGCGGCGTCGACCTCGACCAGCCCCACCGCCGCCAGCCGCCGGCCACACACGTCGCCGGCCGCCCACGACCAGGCCGCATTACCGTCCAAGAACACCATCCCCGCACCGTCGGCCTCCAGCACGTCAACGCCCGGCGCGACCGGCACCGACCCGCCCGGCGACAGCGGCAGCACCGGCTCGTACGGCGTCTTGCCGGCAGCCACCGCCATACCCAACCACCCTCCCAACAGACCTGAAAACCCTGCGTCTACTTTATCACACTGCGCCCGCGCAATGCGGAACCCTCACCGCGCTGACCAGGCACTTCCCGCCGCTACACCGGCTCTATACCAGGAGGTCTGGAGTCCGCCGAGTTCGCCGCTCGCGCGGAGCGCGTGCACGACATCGGCCTGCGCACCGCGATCGTGCAGTGGGTGTTCATCACCGCGCTGACGCTGGTGTCGGCGCTGGCCCTGGCGCTCGTGTATGGCCTGGGCGGGTTCTACGCCCTGCGCGGCGAGCTGGACCCCGGCGCCGTGGTCGCGCTGGCGCTGCTGCTCACCCGCCTGTACGCGCCGCTCACGGCCCTGGCCAGCGCCAGGATGGAGGTCATGAGCGCGCTGGTGAGCTTCGAGCGCGTGTTCGAGGTGCTGGACCTCACGCCGCTGATCCAGGACCGGCCGGATGCCGGACGCGTGCCCGAAGGGCCGGTGTCGGTGGAGCTCGCCGGCGTGTCCTTCGCCTACCCCTCGGCGGACAAGGTCTCGCTCGCCTCGCTGGAGGAGGTCGCCAAGCTCGACACCCGCGGCGGCGTCGAGGTGCTGCACGACGTGTCGTTCCGGGTCGAGGCGGGCCAGATGGTGGCACTGGTGGGCTCGTCGGGGGCCGGGAAGTCCACGATCGCGCAGCTGGTGCCGCGGCTGTACGACGTGGACGCCGGGGCCGTGCGACTGGCCGGCGTGGACGTCCGCGACCTGTCCGCGGATTCCATTCGGGAAACGCTCGGGATGGTGACCCAGGACGGGCACCTGTTCCACGATTCGGTCCGCGGGAACCTGCTGCTGGCGCG
>DASRVZ010000109.1:0-2293 GCA_035654835.1 Dermatophilaceae bacterium
CTGGTGACGTATTCGACGCGGCCAGCGTCCTTGAGGTAGCTGTGCTCGGGGCCGACGCCGGGGTAGTCGAGGCCGCTGGCGCAGGAATACACGGGGGACGGCTGGCCGTCAGCGTCCTGGAGCAGGTAGCACTTGAACCCGTGGATGATGCCCTCGCGACCGTAGGTCATCGTCGCGGCGTGGTCGCCGACGGCTGTGCCGCGACCGAGCGGCTCGACGCCGATCAGCTCGACGGGGTCGTCGAGGAACGCGGAGAAGATGCCGATCGCGTTGGAGCCGCCGCCGACGCAGGCCTCGACGACATCGGGGAGGTTGCCGGTCATCTCATGGAACTGCTCGCGCGCCTCGATGCCGACGACGCGCTGGAAGTCGCGCACCATGAGCGGGAAGGGGTGCGGGCCAACGACTGAGCCGATGCAGTAGATCGAGTTCTCGTAGTCGGCCATGTAGGCCTCGAAGGCCGAGTCGACGGCCTCCTTGAGCGTCCTGAGGCCGTGGGTGACTGGCACGACGGTTGCGCCGAGCAGTTGCATACGGCTGACGTTGGGCGCCTGCTTCTCGATGTCGACCTGGCCCATGTGAATCTCGCACTCGAGGCCGAAGTGAGCCGCGGCGGTCGCCAAGGCGACGCCGTGCTGGCCGGCGCCGGTCTCGGCGATGACCTTCTTCTTGCCCAGGTACTTCGCGAGCAGGCCTTCGCCCATGCAGTGGTTCAGTTTGTGGGCCCCGGTGTGGTTCAGGTCCTCACGCTTCAGGTAGATCTGCGCCCCGCCGTTCTCCAGCGACAGGGTGCGGGCGTGGTAGACGGGTGTGGGCCGGCCCTGGAAGTGCTTGCGCAGGTAGCGCAGTTCCGCAATGAAGGCAGCGTCGTTCTCGATCTCGTGGTAGGCCTTCGTGATCTCGGCGAAGGGCCCCTCAAGCTGCGGCGGCAGGAACTGCCCGCCGTACTCCCCGAAGAACCCGTTCTCGTCAGGGACGCTCCTCCGCCTGGACATCTGCCGCGTACTGCCTTGTTCAGCCATGTCTCGCCCTCCTGGACTTTGTGCTCGTCGTGCACCCGCGGCGAGTCTATGCACCGGAGCCACGCCGCGACCCGGTGTCTCACGACTGCTGCTCCCTTGGCGCCCGAGGGTGGCAGTGGGGCGGGCTCGCTCCCCGAGGAAGCCCGTCAGTTGACTCCCTCGCCTTTTCCAGCGGTTCTCGCAACTCTTGTCGAGTCGCGCTCCGTTCCGGCGAAAGGGATCCGGCTGAGCATCAAGAGCAGCCGGCTCGCCATGCGCCGTGATTCGGTTTGGGCTCGCCGCCGGCGCGACTGCCCGCGCCTGCGGCGGGATGTCGTGCGATCAGAACACGTTGTTCCAACTTTCCCATTCGTCTTAGCACGTCGCTGGTCAGAGATCTGGCTAGAGACCCAGACCGGCGCGGCCATCGTCGTCGCGGCCGTTTGTTCTGTCTGCACTCAACGGGTGGCTACCTGGGGGATCGTCGGGTGGGGATCGTGGAGCCGCACGAGGTTCCTGCCAGCGTTCTTGGCCTCGTACATCGCGGCGTCTGCGGCGTGGAAGAGGTCTTCCAGCGTGGTGCCCGACGCCGGGTATGCGGCCACGCCGCCACTGAGCGTGCAGCGGATCGTCCGGCCCTCGACAACGATCACATTCAGCTCGCACCCGCGGCGCAGGTCGTCGGCGAACGCCATTCCTGCCGCGGTATCGGCACCGGGCAGGGCGACGAAGAACTCTTCCCCGCCCCAGCGGGCCACTAGGGCGCCGACCGGGGCCTGCTCGCTCATCAGCTGCGCGAGCTCGACCAGCACCGCGTCCCCAGCCAGGTGGCCGTAGTCGTCGTTGATGGACTTGAATCTGTCGACGTCAAACAGGGCGACGGCGACGGGCTCGTCGGTCAACTCAGCCGCCGCGATCATCGTGGCGAATCTCTCGAGCAGGTGGCGCCGGTTGTGCAGCCCGGTCAACGTATCCCGGCTGGCCAGCTCGGCCAGGTCAGCCCGCAGCAGCTCGATGGTCTCGACCTGCCGGACCAGCTGGGCATGCGCGGCGGCAAGGCGCCGGCTCTGGTTGTTGGCCTCGGTCACGTCACGCGCGACGAACACGGTTCCCAGTTCCCGCCGGTAGTGGTCGATGAGCAGGGAGGCGCGCACCTGGAACTCGGCACGACCGGTGGCGGACTGCACCATGATCTCTGTCTCTTGCGTGCCGGGAGTGGCGATGCTTTCGCCGAACAGACCCTGAGCTGATGCTCCGATCAGTCTGCTGGGCGCGTCAGGGTTCATACCGCG
>DASRVZ010000110.1:0-3000 GCA_035654835.1 Dermatophilaceae bacterium
ACGGCGGTCGCGTTCGTCTGCCCGGCCGCAATACGGCGGGACACCTCTTCGTCAGTCAGACCCGACGGCGGCGTCACCATCCTGGGAATGGGGTCCGGGCTCACATCTGCGGCACGGCCCGCGACCCGACTCATCGATAACTCAGGACCTTGGGCAGCCGTGTCATCGCGGGTCTCCTATCCTCCGCTTCCAGCATGCAGACGAAGCCCGCCGGTAATAGGGCCGAAGGTCATACGACTCCCAAGCGGTGGACAACTGAAGCGAAGATCCGCTCTTGTGCGGGTTCTGTGGAGGTTGGGTGATGGCCAGGACGGGGCGCGAGTCCTGCCACTACTGTCAGAGATATCCGGTTGGTCAAGCGCGGGCGGGGGATGTCATGGGCGGTCGACGTTGGCTCGTCATAGGCGGGCTAATCACCGTGGCCCTGGCCGCGACCTTGACGACGTGCAGCCGCCCTGATGACCTGGCCATCAGAAACGAGAGCCCCACCGACGTGACCGTCTTGACTGGGGACGAGGAGTTCACGGTCTCGGGGCGGGGCGGAGTCGTCATGCTTCACTACGGCTGCACGCCGGGCGATGTCACGGTCACGTTCACCTCCGGCCAGGCGGTGGTGGTTGTCCCCGGGCCGGTGTGCCCAGAACAGCAGATCGTGGTCTACGACGGCAAGGTCGAGCTGCAACCTGCCTCAGCCAACGACACCTGACCACGACCGAGCCGTGACATGGCACACGAGGCCCGTCCCAGGCGCGGTGACGCGATAGATGACGAGAGCGACGCGACCACATGAGTGAACCGACCCTTGATCCCCTCGTCCAACGGGCGCTGCTCAGCAATGACGTTGTGTACGAGGTGCTGCCCTGCGATCCAGACATGGCCGATACGGCCGCCTTCTGCGCACACTACGGCTTCGCCATTGAGCAGGCGGCGAACACCATCCTCGTCGCCTCCAAGAAGGTCGCCCCGCCGAAGTACGCCGCATGCGTCGTGCTGGGTACAACTCGGTTGGACGTCAACAAGAAGGTCAGCGAACTGCTCGCCGTCAAGCGCCTCTCCTTCGCCGACGAGGAGACCACCGTGGACCTGACGGGCATGGCGATCGGTGGCGTCACTGCGTTTGGCATTGGTGACCTGCCCATCTACGTCGACAGCGCGGTGATGGAGCAAGACCGGGTGGTTATGGGTGGCGGCAATCGTTCCAGCAAGCTGCTGCTCAACCCGAATGAGCTCACCAGGCTGCCCAACGTTGTTGTTGTCGAGGGTCTCGCCAAGCCCAGGTAGAGCAGTCAGCCCTGAGCGCATGAACCGGTGACAACATGCTCGACCGGATCAGAACGCACATGGGACCAAAGACCCTGCCGGTTGCGCCCTGAAAGAAGGAATCTGGGAGTGCACAAAGCTCCGGAAGAGGTGGAACATGACACAGAGCGATACACCCTCGGACTACGACCGGGCACGAGCGCGCCTGGAGAAGAAGCGCAAGTTCCGCAGTGACCTGGTGGCGTATGTCGTGATCAATGCCTTCCTTGTCGGGATCTGGGCATTTAGTGGGGCCGGCTACTTCTGGCCGGGCTGGGTTCTTGCCGGATGGGGTCTCGGTCTGATCCTGACGGGGTGGGACCTGTTCTACCGTCACGACATCACAGATGCAGACATCCAGCGGGAGATGCGACAGGGCACATGACCCTGTCGTTGCAGGGTCTATGAGTGGGGATGGGGGAGAGATGAACCTCCCGAAGAAAGACGTCGTGGCCACCGGCCTCGTTGCCGTTGCCTGTGTCCTCTACCTGTGTGGCTCGCCGGCTCGTCACCACCGGGTTTGAGCGGGATGCGAGCGACCGGATTGGTCATCCTGGTGCTCGGGTTCGCGGCCTCGGCCAGCGCGGTTGTGCCCAACTTCGCCCAGCTCCTGCACGGTAACAAGGTCTATATGACCGTGACGTCCCTCATCGGCTTGGGTGCGGCCATCGCCGGGGTGCTGCTGCTCGTTGCCGAGAGCGACGCGGGTCTTGCCGTCGTCATGGCCGCCATGGTCGTCATGTGGCTGATCGCCACGATCCACCACAGCCAGCTCGCGAAGACGGCGCCGTCAGCTCCGGTCCACAAGACGCTGTAGTCGGCCAGTCGGCCAGTCGGCCAGTCGGCCTTTCGTCCTGCCGGCCAGTCGTCCTGCCGGCCAGTCGGCGGATGGCCATTGTTACGATCCGGCAGGATGGTTGTCCCGTCCGGACAAGGGGTGAAGACGATGGGCGTCTATAACGATCGGGTCCTCCCGCGGATCCTCAACGCAGCGGGCGGCAGCAAGAAGCTGGACCCGCTGCGGCGGCGGGTGTGTGAGGGCCTCGCCGGGGACGTCATCGAGATCGGCTTCGGAGCGGGGCTGAATATCCCCTTCTATCCGGCTGCCGTCGCCAGTGTCGCCGCGGTCGAGCCTTCCGACGTGAGCTGGGGGCTGGCCGATGTTCGTCTCAGGAGGGCGCACGCCTCCATACTGCGGTCCGGTCTGGACGGCCAGTTGTTGCCCTTCGCGGACGACAGCTTCGACGCCGCCTTGTCCACCTGGACGCTGTGCACCATCCCCGACGTCGCCGCCGCCCTGCGCGAGCTACGGCGAGTCCTCAAGCCCGGGGGGACCCTGCACTTTCTCGAACACGGGCTGGCCCCCGACGAGCCGGTACGCCGCTGGCAACGACGCCTCGACCCGGTGCAGAAACGGATCGCCGGCGGATGCCGCTTCACCCGGCCAATCGTCGACCTGCTGATGACCGCAGGCTTCACGATCAAGGAGCTTGACGTCTTCTACGAGACGGACACCTCGAAGATCTCAGGCGCCGACTCCCTCGGCACCGCCCTCTCCCCCTAAGGGCTCGCGCAGAAATTGGCTAGGTTTATCTATTGGGTTTGAGTAGACTTGTGGTATGTCGCTACCGGAGGTGGTTCCTGATCAGTTGGCGGGGCGGTTGCTCCTGATCAGGGCACATTTGGATGAGCGGGCGTGGC
>DASRVZ010000111.1:0-38656 GCA_035654835.1 Dermatophilaceae bacterium
GGACGAACCGGACACGGGCGAGGTCGAGCCAGGACACGGGCTCAAGATCGGCTACTACGCGCAGGAGCACGAGAACCTCGACATCTCGCGGACCGTTCTGGAGAACATGAGGTCGGCGGCGCCCGATCTCGGCGACGTCGACACCCGCAAGACTCTGGGCTCGTTCCTGTTCAGCGGTGACGACGTGCACAAGCTGGCCAGCGTGCTGTCCGGCGGGGAGAAGACTCGACTGTCCCTGGCCCTGTTGGTGGTGTCGTCAGCGAACGTCCTGCTGCTCGACGAGCCCACGAACAACCTTGACCCGGCCTCCCGGGAGGAGATCCTGGGCGCACTGCGCACGTACAAGGGCGCTGTCGTCCTCGTCAGTCACGACGAGGGTGCGGTTTCCGCTCTCGAGCCTGAGCGGGTCCTGCTGCTACCTGATGGTGTCGAGGACCACTGGGGTCCGGACTATCTGGACCTCGTCGCGCTCGCCTAGAGTCGCTGGGGTGTCCAACCCTGAGCAGTCGAACCCGGATCAGTCGAACCCGGATCAGTCGAACCCCGTGCAGTCCCAACCCCATCCGATGCTCCGCGTCGAGCAGTCGGGTCCCGTCCTGACGATTACCCTGGACCGTCCTGAGCGCCGAAACTCCCAAGCGCCGAGTCTCTGGTCAGCGTTGGCCGAGATTGGCGCGGGGCTGTCCCCGACGGTGCGGGTTGTGGTGATCCGCGCTGAAGGACCGTCGTTCTCCGCGGGCCTGGACCGGGCCATGTTGACCCCGCAAG
Source organism: Dermatophilaceae bacterium (assembly GCA_035654835.1). Taxonomy (GTDB): domain Bacteria; phylum Actinomycetota; class Actinomycetes; order Actinomycetales; family Dermatophilaceae; genus UBA4719. The sequence goes on from DASRVZ010000111.1 coordinate 769, forward strand.
GTGCGCCGGGGGAGCCGTCGATCCTCGCCCTGGCCGCCGGCGCCAAGGGCCATCTCGAGGATGCCATCGAGCAGTTCCAGCGCGGTTTCGCGATCTGGGCTCAAGTGCCGGCGATCACGATCGCCGCGGTGCAGGGTCATGCGATCGGCGCCGGATTCCAGCTGGCGCTCGCTTGTGACCTGCGGGTGGTTGCCGACGACGTCGCCTTTGCCATGCGTGAGACCAGCCTGGGCCTGGTGCCCGACCTCGCGGGCACCTCACCCCTGGTCCGGGCCGTCGGGTATGCGCGGGCACTCGAGATCTGTGTCACCGGCCGTTTCGTGGGGGCGCAGGAGGCTGTCGCGATCGGGCTGGCCTCCGTGGCTGTGCCACGTCAGGACCTCGACGCCGCGGTACGCGACCTGGCCGACGCCATACTGCAGGCGCCACAAGCAGCCGTGCGCGAGCTCAAGCCGTTGCTGCGCAACGCTGTCGACGCTACCCGGACGGAGCAGCTCAAGGCCGAACGCGAAGCACAGGCACGACTGCTCACCGCGATGGTGGCCGGTTCGGGGAAGTAAGCCAGCCGCCGTGGTGTTGTCCAAGCCGACGACCACGACGATGAGATGATGAAGGCACACCTGCCCGCTGGACGCGGGAGAGAGGGGCGCTAGAGCGGAGGCAGCATGTCCATGCACGCAGGTTGGGGCATGATGCGCTCCCTTACCCGTGAGCCGTCGGTTGCCCAGCGAAAGCTGGCTCCGGGGACCGCGAAGCGGGTGATCTCCTACGCCCGCCCGTACAAGTCCCAGATCATCGTGTTCCTGGTCCTGGTGATCCTCGACTCTGCTCTGGTGGTGGCCACACCGCTCCTGCTCGGACAGATCATCGACAAGGGCGTCACCCCGGGGCGCTCGGATGTCGTGGTTCGACTCTCCCTGATCATCGCCGCCATCGCTGTCCTTGACGGCGCTCTGACGCTGGTTCAGCGGTGGTACTCCTCGCGGATCGGCGAGGGACTCATCTTCGACCTGCGCACCCAGGTCTTCAGTCACGTCCTGAAGCAGCCCATCGCCTTCTTCACCAGGGCGCAGACCGGGGCTTTGGTGAGCCGACTGAACAGTGACGTCATCGGGGCTCAACAGGCCTTCACCTCAACGCTTTCCGGTGTGGTCAGCAACGTCGTCTCGCTGGTGTTCATCGTCACCGCGATGGCTTCGATCTCCTGGACGCTGACCCTGGCTGCGCTGATGTTGCTGCCCCTCTTCCTGCTCCCGGCTCGGGCCATGGGCCGCCGCCTTGCCGGCCTCAGCCACGAGGCCATGGGACTCAATGCCGAGCTCGGCACCCGGATGACGGAGCGGTTCAACGTCGCCGGTGCCTTGCTGGTCAAGCTGTTCGGCACGCCCCGGATCGAGGATGAGCAGTATGCCGAGCGCGCCGGCCGGGTGCGCGACGTCGGGGTCAAGATCGCCCTCACCCGCACTCTTTTCTTCGTCGCGTTGACGCTGGTCGCCTCGCTGGCCACAGCCCTGGTCTACGGCGCCGGCGGTGTCATGACGGTGAACGACGTGATCCAGGTGGGCGAGCTGGTGGCGCTGGCTGCGCTGCTGGGACGGCTTTACGGGCCGCTGACGGCGCTGTCCAATGTGCGCGTCGACGTCATGACGGCCCTGGTTTCGTTCGAGCGGGTGTTCGAGGTGCTGGATCTCCAGCCGCTGGTCAAAGAGGCCACGAATCCCGTTGTCCTGCAGCAGCATCCGGTCTCCGTAGAGTTTGACGGCGTCGGGTTCCGCTATCCCTCCGCCGACGAGGTCTCACTGATCTCGCTGGAGACGGTGGCCTCCGGTGACCGGCGTGGTGGCGGCTCCGTGCTTCACGACGTGACGTTCACCATCCAGCCCGGTGAGATGGTTGCCCTGGTGGGCCCGAGCGGCGCGGGCAAGACCACCATCACGAGCCTGGTGGCCAGACTGTACGACCCCACCGAAGGCCGGATCCGCCTGGGCGGGACCGATCTGCGCGACGCGTCGATGGAGTCGTTGCACGACGTCGTCGGCGTGGTGACCCAGGACGCGCACCTGTTCCACGACACCATCGCGGCCAACCTGGCCTATGCCAAGCCGGGGGCGACCCGGGACGAGATGATCTCCGCACTGAGGTCGGCACAGGTGTGGGATCTGGTCTCAAGCCTCCCTGAGGGTCTGGACACCGTCGTGGGCGATCGTGGACACCGCCTTTCCGGCGGCGAGAAACAACGCCTGGCCATCGCCAGACTGCTGCTCAAGGGACCCGGTCTGGTGGTTCTTGACGAAGCCACGGCCCACCTCGACAGCGAGTCCGAGCTTGCAGTCCAACGGGCGTTGGATACCGCGCTGACCGGTCGCACCGCCCTGGTGATCGCGCACCGGCTGTCAACAGTCCGGGGTGCGGACCAGATCCTGGTCGTGGTCGATGGCCGGATCGTGCAACGAGGCAAGCACCACGAGCTGCTGGCCCAGGGTGGGGTCTACGCAGACCTCTACAACACACAGTTCGCCACACAGACACGCAGTGAGGCGGACGGCGCGAGCCTGGCTCCATTGTCTTGAGGCTGGTTCCGTCCTGAGGCTGGTTCCGCCTTGAGGCTGGCTCCGTCGTCCCAGCACCGGACCGGGACGAAGGTCCCCGACAGGAAGTTGGCGCCCATAACCGCGTCGGGGAAGTCGTTCCCGTTGGCGATCACCGCCTTGCGGATCGGCGTCGCGCTGGTGCCGAACGTGTCCCGGGCGATGGCGGCCGACGTCGCGTACCGTGGTGGAGGCACCGAATCAGAGGCTGCGGGTGGCCCCGCCGTCGACGGTGATCACCGATCCGGACATGTACGACGCAGCCGGTGACGTGACGAACGCCGCGACCCGCCCGAACTCCTCGGGCTCGCCGTAACGTCCCAGAGGGATGCTCGCGCTGTTGCGCCGACGTGACTCCGCCGGGTCTCCGGATGCCGCGTCGAGCTCCTGCATCCGGTCCGTGGCGATCCGGCCCGGAAGGATCACGTTGACCCTCGACCCGCGCGGACCGTACTCGTCGGCAAGGGTCTTGGCGGCCATCGCCAGCCCGGGACGAAGGCCGTTGGAGATCGCGAGCCCGGGGATGGGGCTGCGTACCGATGTCGAGAGCACGATGGTGACGCTCACCGGGGAGGTTGTGGCGGACAGCACGGCCCTGGCCAGGCGCAGCTGGCCGAGGAACACCGACTCGAAAGCGCCCCGCCAGGCGTCGTCATCAACGTCCGCTGCCGTCCCCGGGGCGGGACCGCCGACGCTGATCACCGCGCCGTCGAGCTGGCCGAAGCGTTCCAGGGCGACTGCGACAAGACGGCCGGCCGTCTCGACGTCGGCGAGGTCCGCCGCGACGGCGATGACACGATCAGGTGCCTCCAGCGCGATGGCCGCGGTGTTGATGGCGTCCTGCGACCGCGAGGCGATGACCACGCGAGCGCCGTCTGCCACCAGCTCTGCCGCTGCCGCGAAGCCCAGGCCGCGCGAGGCGCCACTGACGATGTAGACACGGTCGTCCAGGTCAAGGTTCATGCGCCCATGCTTGCACGCAGCTTCCTACGTGGGGTCGCAGGCATGGACGTCCGACCGGCTTCCCGGCGGCCGGCTATTCGTCCTCTTCGTCCCATATCCGGGTCTTGCGGGCCTTGCTGGGCATCGGCCGAGCCGATGGGCTGGCCGGAGAGGGCAGGGTCGATCCGGAGCCCTCAAGCTGTTCCCGCCGGGCGCCGACGAAGACCATCACGAGGCCGACGGGGGACGCGAGCCACCACTGCAGCGCGTAGGCCAGGTGCGGTCCCTCGTCGGTGTCGGGCGCAGCGAGGGCTTGCGGACGGACGATCTGTTGGCCGGGCCTCCCAGCCTCGTCGCGTGCGATCAGGTAGGCGCCGTACAGCGAGGCGCCCGTCTGGGCACGGGCCTCGGCGACGTTGATCGATGCAAGCTGTCCCGCGGGCATCTGTCGGCCGAAGCTCGGTTCACCCACCCGCAGCCAGCCGGTGACCGTGACGTCTCCGGCGGGGGTGGCCGGCACGGGGGGTGGGTCGGCAGCGGTCCGGCCGTTGGGAATCCACCCGCGGTCGACCAGGAGCGACGTACCGTCCGCAAGGTCCAGTGGAATGGTCACTTCGTAGCCGAACACGCCATGGTTCGGACGGTTGCGTACAAGCATGAGGCTGCGGTCGGCATACCGGCCGGTCGCGGTGACCAGCGTCCACTCCTCGGCGCGGGCCAGGCTGGCGCCGGGTCCGTGCAGCACGTGGGACAGCGGAATCGGACTGGCCAGATAGTGGCTGTTGATCCGTGCCGCCCTCGCCGCCTTGTCCTCATGCCGGTGCCACTGCCACTGGCCAAGGAAGTAGCAGGCGATGGCGAAGAGCGTGGCTACCGCCAACGCGGTGAGCCAACGGCGCGACATCACCACTCGTAGCACCTGACGACGGTACCCGTTTACGCTGGAGGTCATGACGACCATCCCGATCGCCACGGTCTCGAGCTCTGGCATGCCCGATACCTTCGGCCGATTCGCTTCGGATCTGCGGGTCTCGGTCACTGATCGTTGCAACCTGCGCTGCACGTACTGCATGCCGGCTGAGGGTCTGCCGTGGATGTCCAAGCCCCAGATGCTCACCGACGAGGAGATGCTGCGGATCGTCGCCGTCTTTGTCGGGCTGGGGGTACGTCAGGTGCGGCTCACGGGCGGTGAGCCGCTGCTGCACCGATCCCTGGTCGAGCTGGTCGCGGGAATTGCTGCGATGAAGCCGCGGCCCGTGATCGCCATGACCACCAACGGAGTTGGCCTTGAACGGCTGGCCGAGCCGCTGGCCCGCGCAGGTCTCGACCGCGTGAACGTCAGCCTCGACACGATCGACCAGCAGGAGTTCTTCGCCCTCACCCGGCGTGACCGTCTCGCCGACGTCGAAAAGGGCCTCAAGGCGGCAGCCTCGGCAGGGTTGACCCCGGTCAAGGTCAATGCGGTGGCGATGCGAGGTGTCAACAGCCACAGCGCTGCTGACGTGCTGCAGTGGTGTCTGGACCGTGACTACGAGCTGCGGTTCATTGAGCAGATGCCGCTGGATGCCCAGCACGAGTGGCAGCGAGATGTGATGGTCACCGCGGATGAGATCCGCAAGCAGCTGTCCGTCCGGTTCACCTTGACACCGCTGCCGGACGGGGCCCGGGGCAGCGCGCCCGCCGAGCTGTTCCTCGTCGATGGCGGACCGGCAACGGTGGGAATCGTCGCAAGCGTGTCGGCCCCGTTCTGCTCCGCCTGCGACCGGGTCAGGCTGACCGCGGACGGTCAGGTCCGCAACTGCCTGTTCGCCAAGGGCGAGGTGGACCTGCGGGGTCCGTTGCGCGACGGTGCCACCGATGCTGAGCTGGCGCATCTGATCCAGGGCGAGATGTGGCACAAGGCCCGAGGCCACGGCATCGGCAAACCGGACTTCGTCCAGCCTGATCGCCCGATGTCGGCCATCGGCGGCTGACGGTCAACAGCGGGGTTGGCTCAGAGCGCCTTGTCCGTGACCTTCGCAGCACCGAGCTCGGACACCGGGACGGCGTCCTTCAGGAACCCACGAGACGACAAGTAGTCCGACAGCGGCTCAGCATGCTCCTCGCAGGCCAGCCATGTCTTGCGCCGGTCAGGCATGTGCAGCTTCGGGTTGTTCCACAACAGTCCGTATGCCGCGTCCGCACGGCAGCCCTTGGCGCTGCAGCGGATCGGGCTCTTGGGGTGGGTTGCGTTTGGGGTCATTCCGGCAGGTCCTTGTCGATAACAGGGGGTTCGAGCGGTGCAGGCATGGGGTTGCTGGGCGCTACCGGTCCAAGATACGTGCCCCGCAGGGGCCTGGTTGCATTGGCCATGACCACGGCGATGTAGGGCAGAACCACCGCCGCGACGACCAGGGCCCAACCGATGACGGTCCAGTGGAGCAGGACGATCGCGACGACCGCGAGGACGAAACACACGGTGCGGATCCCCATCGACACCAGATAGCGACGCATCCGCATGTCCTGGTCGTCCCGGAGTGACGCGGGCAGCGCGGTGACGGCGAACACCTTGGGGGGAGGGGTGCCGCGCTTTCTCACACCTCAACGATATGCCGTGGGGCCATGCGGCGTACCGGCCGGTAGTCGGCTAGCGTCCCGAGTGGCCGCCCGACCGCGCGTGCGCTCTGCCAGACCCGGACCCATGTTGGAGGAACTGATGGCTGACCCTCGGAATGTGCTGATCACGGGAGGCAACCGAGGCATCGGCCTCTCGATCGCCCGGGCCTTCCAGGATGCGGGTGACAACGTCATGATCACCTACCGCTCCGGTGAGCCTCCAGAGGGACTGCAGGGCGTGATCTGTGACGTGACCGACAGCGAATCCGTGGATGCCGCGTTCTCGGCCGCAGAGGTCAAGCTCGGCGGACCGATCGAGGTGCTCGTGGCCAACGCCGGCATCACTCGTGACGGGCTGCTCATGCGTATGAGTGACGAGGACTTCGACGCGGTGATCGACACCAATCTGGCGGGTGCCTTCCGCTGCGCTCGTCGGGCCAGCAAGGGCATGATCAAGATGCGACGCGGGCGCCTCGTCTTCATCTCCAGCGTGGTTGGCCTTTTCGGGTCGGCGGGACAGACGAACTACTCGGCCAGCAAATCGGCACTGGTCGGCTTGGCGAGGTCGATCTCGCGCGAGCTTGGCGGGCGCGGGATCACCGCAAATGTCGTCGCCCCGGGCTTCGTCGAGACCGACATGACCGCTGAGTTGCCCGAGGATCTCAAGAAGACGTATCTCGCCGGTATCCCCGCGGGCCGCTTCGCCTTGTCGCGTGAAGTCGCCGCAGCCGTTAGATTCATCGCGTCGGCGGACGCGGCGTACATCACTGGCGCCGTCATCCCGGTTGACGGCGGCCTTGGCATGGGCCACTGAACGCACGGGTCACCGAACGCACGGGTCACCGAACCAGGACCTGAACACGAACCGAAGGACTGCGCATGTTGTTGCACGGCAAGAAGCTGCTGATCACTGGTGTTCTCGTGGACTCCTCGATCGCCTTTCATGTGGCCAAGCTGGCGCAGGAGCAGGGCGCCGAGGTGGTGCTGACCTCGTTCGGTCGCGCCATGAAGATCACCCAGGCCGTTGCCAGGCGACTGCCGTCGACACCGCCGGTCATCGAGCTGGACGTGACCAACCCGGAGCACATCGACACGCTGGCCGAGAGGCTGGGCGAGCACGTCGATCATCTCGACGGCGTGCTGCACTCGATCGGTTTCGCCCCGCAGGGCGCGTTCAACTTTCTGGAGGCCTCGTGGGAGGACGTTGGGACGGCACTGCACGCGTCGGCGTACTCCCTCAAGGCACTTGCGGTTGGCGCGCTCCCGCTTATGTCTGCCGGCGGCAGCATCGTCGGCCTGACCTTCGACGCGAAGTACGCCTGGCCGGTGTACGACTGGATGGGTGTGGCGAAGTCCGCGTTCGAGTCGACCAGTCGTTACTGTGCCCGCGATCTCGGCCCCAAGGGCGTACGGGTGAACCTCGTGGCGGCCGGGCCCATCAAGACGACGGCGGCCAAGTCCGTTCCCGGGTTCAAAGCCTTCGAACATTCCTGGTCCAGTCGTTCCCCGTTGGGCTGGGACGTCAATGACGCGGTCCCTGCGGCGAAAGCATGCGTGGCGCTGCTCTCCGACTGGTTCCCGGCCACGACCGGCGAGATCATCCATGTCGACGGCGGCTTCCACGCGATGGGTCAATAGGCCGGCATGAGCGCCGCTCCGCTCGTGACGGTCAGCGAGGTCAGGGTGCTGGAGGGCACGACCCGGCTGGGCATTCGGGTGCGCACTGGTGGGCCGCGTGACCAGGACTCTGGCCATTGCGTCAGCCCAGGAGTCAGCGAGCAGGCAGGTGGGGAGCCGGCGTCGGCGTGCCGTCCGCTTCGTCCGCCTCTTCGATCTCTTCGCGGCTGATCCCCAGGAGATACAGCACGGCGTCGAGATAGGGCACGTTGACGGCGGTGTCGGCCTGTTCGCGCACGATCGGCTTGGCGTTGAACGCAATCCCGAGACCGGCGGCTGCAAGCATGTCCAGGTCGTTGGCTCCGTCGCCGATCGCCACCGTGCGGGACAGCGGAAGGCCCTCCTCGGCCGCGAAACGGCGAAGGGCCGTGGCCTTGCCCTGACGATCGACGATGTCGCCGACCAGGCCGCCGGTGAGGACGCCATCGCGCACCTCGAGTCGGTTGGCGTGGGCGTGGTCGATCCCCAGCTCTGCCGCAAGAGGACCGACGATCTCGATGAAACCACCTGAGACGACGGCGAGCGTGAAGCCGAGCCGCTTCATCGTGCGCACGAGGGTGCGGGCACCGGCTGTGAGCCGAATGTCGGCTCGCACCTCGTCGAGGACAGCCACGGGCAGTCCGGCGAGGGTGGCCACCCTCGCCCTCAGGCTCTCGGCGAAGTCGATCTCACCGCGCATGGCGGCAGACGTGGCGGCAGCGACTTCGGACTGCCGTCCCGCACGCGCCGCCAGGAGCTCGATGACCTCGTCCTGGATCAGGGTGGAGTCCACATCCATGACGACCAGGCGGCGACCGCGGCGGGCCAGTCCGGTCGGGGCGACCGCGATGTCGACACCTCGCACGGCCGCTTCGAGCGAGAGCTCGCTGCGTAGAACCGCGACGTCAGCACCGGAGATGTCGAACTCGACCGTGGTGACCGGGTATCGCGACAGTCGCCGGATCCGGTCGATGTTGGCACCGTGGGCTGCGATTCGTGTCGTGATGGCGGCAACCGCGCTGGCGAGCAAGGGCGCGCCGATGACGACCACGGCTGCTCGCCCCCCGCGTCGTGGCGCGTTGTCGCCGCTGCCGGACTCAACCGTGACCTGCATGCCCAGCGATGTGGCAACGCTCGCGACAACGCTGCGCAAGCGAAGGTCCTGAGGTCCGGCCGAGAGCAACAGGGCCAGGGTCAGATGCCCGCGCACGACGACCTGCTCGAGATCCAGGACCTCGGCCCCAACGTCTGCGATGGCATCGAACAGCGTGCTGGTGACGCCGGGACGGTCATCGCCGGAGACAGTGACCAGCAGGGTCTGGGTTGCGGGATCGGGCACGCCGCAAGGCTATCGTCGCGCTCAGGGCCCGTTGCGCTCGTCCCGCCAGGCGATCAGGTCCCGCATCGGACCGAAGTCGTACCTCGGCCCTCCCATGCCGACGGTGAAGAGCCGGGTGCCGACGGCATACAGGCTCTCGGCGCTCTTGACGGGGTCCTTGGGTGACACCCCGGCGGACCGTTCGATTTCGAGAGCGTTGCGCCCGACCTTCGCGCACCACTCGTCGAGAACGTTGTGTTTGTGCGCGATGGTCTTGGCATCGCCGAATCCGTGCCAGATGTCGGCCTGTTCGGCCACGATCCGCAGCGTCTTGCGTTCACCGCCGCCACCGATCAGCACCGGGATGTCGCGTGTGGGAGGTGGGTTCAGCTTCGCCAGGCGGCTCTTGATCAGCGGCAGGTTCCGGTCCAGGGCATCGAGTCGTCCGCCCGCAGTGCTGAACTCAAAGCCGTACTCGTCGTAGTCCTTCTCGAACCAGCCGGAGCCGATGCCCAGGATCAGCCGCCCGTCGCTGATGTGGTCGACCGTCCGTGCCATGTCTGCGAGCAGCTGGGGGTTGCGGTAGGAGTTGCACGTCACCAGGGCGCCGATCTCCACGCGCTCGGTCGCCTCGGCGAACGCTGCCAGCATCGTCCAGCACTCGAAGTGCTGGCCCTCGGGCTCGCCATACAACGGATAGAAATGGTCCCAGTTGAAGACGACATCGACCCCCATCTCCTCGGCCTGCGCGCAGGCGCGCCTGATGTCGCTGTATGACGCGTGCTGGGGCTGCAGCTGCACTCCTACTCTCGCCGGACGAGGGTCGGGTGCTGTCATGGGCGGACCTCCTGGCTCTTGCCGACCACCGTGATCCCGGAGTCCGTCACGAGGAAGCCACGATCCAGGTCGTTCTGGTGATCGACACCGATGCTGGCCCCGGGAGGGATGATGACGTTCTTGTCGATGATGGCGCGATGGATCGTGGCGTTGCGACCGACTTCGACGAAGTCGAGCAGAACGCTGTCGGTGATCTTCGCGTAGCTGTGGATCTGAACGCCTGGGGAGAGCACCGAATGGGAAACCTGCGCACCGCTGATCACGACTCCGGGCGAGACTGCGGAGTCGATCGCCTCACCGACGCGGCCCTTCGACCCGAAGACGAACTTGGCCGGCGGATAGTTGCCGTGGTCGGTGTAGATCGGCCATTCATAGTTGTAGAGGTTGAACACGGGATGGACCGAGATGAGATCCATCTGGGCGTCGTAGTAGGAGTCGATCGTGCCGACGTCACGCCAGTAGCCGTGGTCGCGATCGGTGGAGCCGGGGATCGGGTTGTCCTTGACGTCGTAGACGTAGGCCAGACCACGGTTTACGAAGTCCGGGACGATGTCGCCGCCCATGTCCCGCTCGCTCCCGGAGCGTTCCGCATCACGGGTGACGGCGTCGATGAGGACGTCGGCATCGAAGACGTAGATACCCATCGAGACCAGGATCTCGTCGGGGGAGTCGGCCAGGCCGATCGCGTTCTTGGGCTTCTCGAGGAAGGCCGAGATCTTGCGCGGGTTGGCCGCCTCGACCTCGATGACGCCGAACTGGTCGGCCAGCGCGATGGGCTGCCGGATCGCGGCGACGGTCACGCCGGTGCCGTTCTTGATGTGCTCCTCGACCATGTGGCTTAGGTCCATGCGGTAGACGTGGTCCGCGCCCACGACCACGACGATGTCGGGGTTCTCGTCGTACACCAGGTTCAGGCTCTGGTAGATCGCGTCGGCGCTGCCCCGGAACCAGCTCTTGTCGATGCGCTGCTGAGCCGGCACCGGCGTCACGTAGTAGCCGAGCATCGTCGACATGCGCCAGGTCTTGCTGATGTGCCGGTCTAGGCTGTGCGACTTGTACTGGGTGAGAACGACGATCTTGAGATAGCCCGAGTTCACGACGTTGCTGAGTGCGAAGTCGATCAGCCGATAGATGCCGCCGAACGGAACCGCGGGTTTGGCACGGTCCGCGGTCAGGGGCAGGAGCCGCTTGCCCTCACCACCGGCCAGCACGATTGCCAGGACCTTGGGGTCGCCTGCTTGCTTCCGCATGGTCTGACCTTACGGGCGGGGACCGTGTCGCGGCGACCCCTCCACGGGCTAGCGTTCACGTCGTGAGAGTAGACATCCTGAGCAAGGAGTACCCGCCGCTGGTCTACGGCGGGGCGGGCGTACACGTCGCTGAGCTGGTGCGCGCGCTGCGTTCCAGAGGCGACATCGATGTTCGCGTGCGTTGCTTCGGGGGACCGCGCGATGAAGCGGGCACCACCGGGTATGACGATCTGCCGCAGCTCTCGTCCGACAATGCGGCCATCCAGACGCTGGGCGTTGACGTGACCATGGCGGGCGACTGCATGGGGGCCGATCTGGTCCACTCCCACACCTGGTACGCCAACATGGGCGGACATGTGGCTTCCCTGCTGGCCGGCGTGCCGCATGTGGTCTCTGCCCACAGCCTGGAGCCGATGCGCCCCTGGAAGGCCGAGCAGCTCGCCGGTGGCTATGCGGTGTCTTCGTGGGTTGAGCGGACGGCATACGAGGCGGCGGCAGCCATCATCGCGGTGAGCGCGGGGATGCGGGTGGACGTTCTGAACAGCTACCCCTCGGTCGACCCGGCCACGGTCCACGTGGTGCACAACGGCATCGACTCCCAGCTGTGGCAACGGGATTCGAGCGCGGCGGCGCTTGAGGTGGTGCGCAGGCATGGCGTTGACCCGGATCGCCCGACAGTCATGTTCGTGGGACGGATCACCCGCCAGAAGGGGCTGCCCTATTTGTTGCGCGCCGCTGCCCAGCTGCCGCCGGAGGTCCAGCTCGTCCTGGTGGCAGGAGCTCCCGACACTCCTGAGATCTATGCCGAGGTCGAGACCCTGATTGCCGACCTGCGGAACGACCGCCACGGTGTGGTGTGGATCTCCGAGATGTTGCCGAGGGCCGAGGTGGTCGCGTTGCTGAGTGCCGCGACGGTCTTCGCCTGTCCGTCGGTATATGAACCGCTCGGCATCGTCAACCTCGAGGCCATGGCGTGCGAGCTTGCCGTCGTCGCGACGGCGACGGGCGGTATTCCCGAGGTGGTCGTCCACGGCGAAACCGGGTGGTTGGTGCCCATCGAGCAGGTGACCGACGGCAGCGGAATCCCCGTGGACTCGCATCGTTTCGTCTCGGATCTGGCTACCGCGCTCACCGAAGCGCTCTCGGATGAGGTCCGTGCCCGGGCATTTGGTCAGGCTGGGCGGAAGCGGGCGGTGGAGAGCTTCTCGTGGTCCTCGATCGGCGACCAGACCATGACGGTCTACCAGTCGGCGCTGCGCTAGAGGTCCCGATCAGGCCTGCTCCAGGTCCGCTGGATCTAGAGGTCGTGGTGGCCGGGTCGAAGGCCCGCCATCCACAAGGCGGCCACGGTTGCCGCTGATGCCATGGCAGTGTCTGCGATCGCGGAGAGGTCCGTCAGCAGCCGCCGGCGCTGCCCGGTGAGCTGGCTCGTCAGCACCTGCGACTCGGCGTAGATGCTGAGGCCGAGATCGGTGGCGACACCGATCTGGGCGGCCGTCGCCATGATGCTCTGGGCCCGACGAGGGAGTCCGCTCGGCAGGCCCCAGACGCTCGCACCGAGGTCGTCCGCCAGGGAGCGCAGCATTGCGTTCCACGGTTTGATGTCCAGCGCGTCTATCCTGGCGGTCGCCTCCAACAGATCCTGTCGCAACCGCAGCTCGATCTCTTTCGGGGACAACGCTTCCAGGATGTGCGTGGGGACGGGGTCGCAGTCGTATGCCGTCCACGTCACCTGGGTGCCCCGGTCGCCAGCAGGGCCGAAGTGCTCGAACGCCGGGACAAGTGCACCGCCGAGACTGGGAACGTAGACGCACTCGCCCGCTTCCGTGGCCGCGGCGATCAGCTCGGGGGAGCCGCGCGGCATACCGGAGAGGTTGCCAGGGCGGGGGAGCGCGACGAGGACGGCGCGCTCACCCATGTCATGCCAGAGGGACAGGCGGTGGAGGTCGCCGACCACATGGTCAATGTCAGGGTGGGCTCGGTCGCTGACGTCCTCGATCCGCAGCTGCCCGGCATACGCAGCGGTGGCCCACAGCGCGAGCCGGACGGACACAGGGAGGACGGACACTGCCTCATCGTAGGTGTCCGTGATGGAGGTGTCGTTGACCCACCGTGGTGGACCGTGGCCTAGGGTCAGGGACCATGAGCGACGTCCTCGAATTCGCCGGCGTCAGCGTGGTCCGTGGAGGCAACACACTTCTCGACGACATCACGTGGGAGGTCGAGGAAGGCCAGCGCTGGGTCATCCTCGGGCCCAACGGGGCCGGCAAGACCACCCTCCTGCAGCTGGCGGCGGGTCGAATCCACCCCACGACGGGCGTCGCAGGGGTGCTTGGAGAGGTTCTTGGCGCGGTCGACGTCTTCGAGCTTCGCCCACGAATCGGCCTGTCCAGCGCGGCAATGGCCGAGAGGCTGCCCGCCGATGAGCTGGTCAGGGATGTCGTCGTCACCGCGTCCTACGGCATCGTGGGGCGTTGGCATGAGCGCTATGACGACCTTGACCACGCCCGCGCCGCCTCCCTGCTCGACACACTCGGTGCGGCCCACCTGAGCGACCGGCCCTTTGGCACTCTCAGCGAGGGGGAACGCAAACGGGTTCAGATAGCCAGGGCGCTGATGGCTGACCCTGAGCTGATGTTGCTGGACGAGCCTGCCGCCGGCCTCGACCTTGGCGGCCGGGAGGACTTGGTGGCGCGACTAGCCGCCCTGGCAGCGGATATCGCAGCTCCCGCCTTGGTCCTTGTGACCCACCATGTCGAGGAGGTACCGCCCTCCTTCACCGACGTGCTGCTGCTGCGGGAAGGCCGCATCGTCGCCGCCGGGCCGGTCGAGATCACGTTGACCGCTGCGAACCTGTCCGAGACGTTCGGCCTGCCACTGGTGCTGGAGCGGCACGGTGAGCGATGGTCCGCGCGGGCCGCAGAGAAGATCGATCGGGGAGTGCCGTCTCCACCCTTGGCGTCCCAATGACCAGTAGGGTCCCAATGACCAGTACGGTATTGACTTATTGAGCGTGGGAGAGGAACGGCATGTCGTGGTTCAGCGACAACAGTTGGCTGTCGTGGTTGGGACTTGCCCTTGTCCTGGGTGCGGTCGAGGCAGCCAGTGTCGACTTCGTCTTCTCGATGTTGGCTGGTGGCGCGTTGGCGGGGGCTGTCGCGGCCGCGTTCGGCGCGTCGTTCTCCGTGCAGGTGGTCACCGCAGTCGTGGTGGCCGCTGCGATGCTGGCGTTGGTGCGTCCTATGGCCAAGCGCTATTTCGCGGTGCCGGAGGGCGCAGGGGACATCGGCGCGGTCGCTCACGTCGGCCGTACGGCAACGGTGTTGCAGACCGTCACTGAGCACGACGGACGAGTCAAGCTTGGCGGTGAGATCTGGTCGGCCCGCACGGCCCCGGACTCCGCAGCATGCCTGCCCGGACAAGAGGTCCGGGTAGTTTCCATCCAGGGGGCCACCGCGATCGTGAGCAGTGTCGCGGACGGTCGGAAATCGGAGTAGCCAGTGTTTTCTGAATCCGGAGCTAGCGCAGGGCTGATCGTCCTGCTGCTGCTCGTGGTGTTCGCCGTCATTGTCATCGTCCGGACGGTGAGGATCGTGCCGCAGCAGTCGTCGCTGATCATCGAGAGGCTCGGCAAGTTCGCGCGAACCCTCGAGGGCGGTCTTCACTTCCTTGTGCCGTTCGTCGACAAGGTGCGGGCGACCGTCGATCTGCGCGAGCAGGTCGTCTCCTTCCCGCCGCAGCCGGTGATCACGTCGGACAACCTCGTCGTCAACATCGACACGGTCATCTACTACTCGGTCATCGACTCCAAGTCGGCGGTGTACGAGATCGCCAACTTCATCATGGGCATCGAGCAGCTGACAGTTACCACGCTGCGTAACGTCATCGGTTCTCTCGACCTGGAGCAGACGCTGACCAGCCGCGACCAGATCAACGCACAGCTGCGCGGGGTTCTCGACGAGGCAACGGGCAAGTGGGGGATCAGGGTCAACCGGGTCGAGCTGAAGGCCATCGACCCGCCACGCTCGGTGCAGGACTCGATGGAGAAGCAGATGCGCGCCGAACGTGACCGCCGCGCCACCATCCTCACCGCCGAGGGCATCAAGCAGTCAGCCATCCTGACCGCAGAGGGCGACAAGCAGAGTCAGATTCTTCGTGCCGAGGGTTCCGCCCAGGCGCGCATCCTGGAGGCCCAAGGTCAGTCCCGCGCCATCACCCAGGTGTTCGACGCCATCCACCGCGGAAAGCCTGACCAGAAGCTCCTCGCCTACCAGTACCTCCAGGTGCTCCCGCAGCTCGCGCGAGGTGACGCCAACAAGCTGTGGATCATCCCGAGCGAGCTGACCGAGGCTCTGAAGGGGATCGGCAGCGCACTTGGCGGCAAGGACTTCGAGGACCCCGCCGACAAGTGGGTCGACACCGGCGAAGTCATGCCCACCGCGTTCGAGGAGACGCAGCTCGAGGACCCGGCCAAGGCTCTGGCCGAAGCCCGCGGCCAGGCTGCCGGTGCGTCCGCCGAGGCCGAGGGGCATGCGACCACCAGCCAACGGCAGATGAAGTCCGGTCGCCCGGCAGCGGACTCCCTCGAGGACCAGGCGTCCGCGCTGCATGACTCGGAGCTGCATGTGAGCGGCGACGACGAGCAGAGTCCACCCACGCCCTGACATGCCACGCCACGAGGTGCCCGGTCATCTTCCCCTAGGGTGACCGGGTGCCTTGGTATGAAGTCGTTGCGCTGCTCGTGGCGGGAATGGCTGCGGGGACCATCAACACCATCGTGGGGTCCGGCACCCTGATCACGTTCCCCACGTTGCTGTTCTTCGGGGTTCCGCCGTTGGTTGCCAACGTCTCCAACACGGTTGGCCTCGTCGCCGGTGGCCTGACGGGTATTCACGGATACCGGGCGGAGCTGGCCGGCCAGGGCAGCGCTTTGCGTCACCTGGTTCCGGCGTCCTTGCTTGGCGCTGTCACCGGGGCGTTCCTTCTGCTCAAGCTCCCCGAGTCCGCGTTCGAGACGATCGTGCCGGTTCTCATCGCGGCCTCTCTGGTGCTCGTCCTGCTGGGCCCCCGGATACAGGCCTGGGCCGCGGTGCGCCACCCTCACCACGACAGCCTCGGCCGGCACCTGCTGTTGACGGCAGGAGTGTTTGCCACCGGTGTCTACGGCGGCTACTTCGGGGCAGCCCAGGGGATCCTGTTGGTGGGCATCATGAGCGTCCTGATGACCATCGGCCTGCAGAAGGTCAATGCGCTGAAGAACGTCATGAGCACGGTGGTCAACGCCGTTGCGGCCGTCATCTTCATGCTCGTTGCCTGGGAGCGGATCAACTGGTCCGTTGCCGCGCTGATTGCGGTGGGCTCACTGGCCGGGGGGTATGTCGGGGCAAGGGTCGGGCGACAGCTGTCCCCTCGAGTGCTTCGTGCGGTCATTGTCGTCATCGGTGTCGCCGCCATCGCGAAAATGGTCACCTAACCATGGCTCTTCACAGAATGGGTCTCTGACATGCCGATCGAGATCACCGACCCGGACGACGAGCGCGTGAGCGACTACTTCTCGTTGACCGACGTCAAGCTGCGCAAGAAGCTCGAGCCCGAACGCGGACTGTATCTCGCGGAGAGCGAGAAGGTCATCCGGCGGGCGCTCGGCGCAGGGCATAGTCCACGGTCATTCCTGATGGGACTTCGCTGGATCACCGACCTGTCAGACCTGGTCGAGCAGGCTGAGTCGCAGGGTGTGCCGGTGTACTTCGCGCAGGCTCGCGTCATCGAGGCCATGACTGGATTTCATCTGCATCGGGGGGCCTTGGCGTCGATGCACCGACCACCTCTCGTGCCCCCAGAGACGTTGCTGCACGGTTCCTCCCAACAGAAGCATCTTCGTGTCGTCGTCCTTGAGGACATCGTCGATCACACCAATGTGGGCGCCGTGTTCAGGTCCGCGGCGGCGCTCGGTGTTGACGCTGTCCTGATCACCCCCCGATGTGCTGATCCGCTCTACCGGCGCGCAGTGCGGGTCTCCATGGGCACTGTGTTCCAGGTGCCCTGGACGCGCATCGAGCCATGGCCGGCCGGTCTACAGGTGCTGAGGGACCACGGTTTCACCGTCGCGTCCTTCGCCCTGGGCGATGGAGCCGTCAGCCTGGACGACCTCGCGGCCAACCAGCCCGATCGACTCGCGATGGTCTTCGGCACCGAGGGTGACGGACTTTCGCGGTTGGCGGTCAAGGGCGCCGACCTCGTCGTGAAGATCCCGATGGCCGGGGGAGTGGACTCGCTGAACGTGGCCTCCGCGAGCGCGGTTGCCATGTGGGCCCTGCGCCCGCCTCGAAGGTAGGACCCCTCGGCGGTCTCAGGCGCTGTAGGTGGCCGAGATGACGCCGCGCGCCAGGGTGTGGGCGCCCATGGTGAAGGCGGTCACGGCCGCGCTGGCCGTGTCGTCAAGGCCGAGGTCGTCGGTGTCGAGGGCATGCACCGCGAACAGGTATCGATGGTCCCTGTCACCGGCAGGTGGCGCGGCACCGTCATACCTCTTGTTACTGAAGTCGTTGGTCACGTGAAAGGCACCCCTGGGCGCCTTCTCGGCCGTGCCGGCGCCGGCCTCGAGGGTTGTGACCTGAGCGGGGATTCCCACCAGCAGCCAGTGCCAGAAGCCTGAAGGCGTGGGCGCATCAGGGTCGAAGCAGGTGACGGCGAAGCTCTTGGTGCCGTCGGGCGCACCAGACCAGGACAGCTGCGGGGAGACGTTGCCGCCGGAGAACCCCCAGCCGTTGAAGACGTGTTCTTCGGGCAGACGGGCGCCGTTCACGATGGATGCGCTCGACACCTCGAGCGCCGCCACCCGGGGCAGCTGGGAGTAGGGATCTGGGGACACGGGACGGTCGAGGTTCATGCGCCCGAGACTAGCCACTCGGCCAGGGATCAGTCACCCCACCAAATGGGACAGAAGCCGCTGGAGCTCGGCCGCGGGATTGCCCGTGAGACCTCCGTGGACCGGGCTGGGCTGGACGACAGTGCTGCGGGGCGCCCCTAGACAGTCACGACGCGGTCGCGACCCGCACTCTTCGCCGCGTGCAGCGCGGCGTCGGCTGCGGCAATAGCTCCGTGGGCCGGGACCGGGTGGCCCACCCCGACCGAGACCGTGACCTTGAGGCCGCGGGCGACCTGCCACCACGGGGCGTTGCGCACGGCGTCGTGCAACCGTGCGGCGACACCCTCGGCCGCCGCACCTCCGCCGAAGACGAGGATGACGAACTCGTCCCCGCCGTAGCGCACCGGCACGTCGTCGGCCCGGCAGTGGGTGCGCAGGATGATGGCGATCCGGCGCAGCACCTCGTCGCCAACCGCGTGCGAGTAGCGGTCGTTGACCTGCTTGAACTCGTCGACGTCGACAAACACGACGGACAGGTCTTCGCCCGCCAGCTCGACGGCGTTGGTCATCATGTGCCGATTTCCCAGACCCGTGAGGGGGTCCAGCAGGGCGGCTTCGCCCATTCGGCTGGTCTCCGCGGTCAGCGCGCGCACCTGGTTGCGCGACTGCAACGAGGTGAATCGACCGTCTCGCTCGAACCACACCCGCCCGAGGGCATCTCGGGCCAGACGCTTCCACAGGCCGACCGCCGGGTGTGGCCCATGCTCTGCGACGTCCACATCGGCCAGCGACTCCATGGCGACCGCCGCCCAGAGGTCGCGGCTCGCCCGGTCGGAGTTCGTCCATGCGGCGAGCAGCTGCAGGCGGGCCTCGCCGAAGTCGCACGACTTCGTCGCCGCATGGCCCAGGACCAGGCGGGCAAGGTTGGTCTCGACCAGCTCGTCGCGGAGACGGAAGGGATGGGTGATGGCGTTGACCCGGGCTGCTGCGAGGTTGGCGTACCCCAGCCGACTGAACGCGTATGCCTCGATGATCTCCGCGCGCGCCGCCATCTCGGAGTTGTTAACCAGCGCCGCGATCCTGCCCATCCTCAAAGCCTTTTCGGCTGAGGTGACGAAGTGCGGGCCCGCCTCCTTGACGTGTCCGACGACGAGGAGCGTCGTCCCCCAGTAGGCGCTCAGAAGCGCACGCTCCTGCGCCACCAGGAGGTCGATCTCGGGGTCGGCATAGGGCCGGATCCCGGCCAGCAGCTCGTCCGCCTGCTCGAACAGGTAGACGGCCCTCAACGCCAGCGCGACCGCCATGCTCGCGGAAAGATGGCTATAGCGGCCCGGCTCCGTGTGCGCGACGAGCCAAGCTCCTTCGGCCAGCGCATCCATTGCCCGGCTGACCTCGCCGACCTGGGTTGAGGACTCTGCAAGGATGGCCAGAGCCTTGGCTCGCCACATCGGGTCGGGGTCGTCCTCCACGTCGCTGAGAAGGTCGAGGGCCACGGTCACTGCCTCGTGGTGCCGGCCCAGCTCCTGCAGAGCGATCGCCTGGATGTAGCGCAGGAACTGGGTGGTGGTTCTGTCACCCGCGGCCGTAGTCAGGAACATCCCTGCGCGGCATGTGTTCACGGCGTCCTCGGAGAACCCGTCCATGTATTGTCCGTGCGCGAGATCCGGGAGTGCGTCGAACGGCCCGAACTCGCTCAGTTGGACGAGCGAGGTGCTGATCGGCTCCACCATCGACTGCCCCATCTCGAGTCCCCGTGCCCCAGATCCGGTTCACGTATGACGACCACCGGCCGACGCTCGCTTCAAGGGCGTCGGCTTGGCACGTTATCACCGTGATTGCTACAAAGGCCGGACATCGGCGCGAACCCGATGAGGACTGATGCCAGCCGATAGGGGACGCGGTCACTCGCGGTGACGTGGCTTGCATGACCCCTTACGGTGGAGCCATGGAGCCGGTCTACACCCCTGTCATCGGTATCGCCAGAGCGTTGTTCGCAGCACAGGGTCTGAAGTTCACCATCACCGGTGCGCACAACATCCCGGCGTCCGGTGGCGCCGTTCTGATGATCAACCATCTGAGCTACTTCGACTTCGCGTACGCCGGACTGGCGGCGATCCCCAGCAAGCGCTTGGTGCGCTTCATGGCCAAGGACGACGTGTTCCGCCACAAGATCAGCGGCCCCCTGATGCGCGGGATGCACCACATCCCGGTGGATCGAACGGCGGGGGCAGCCTCGTTCCGTGCCGCGGTCGGTGCCCTCAAAGCGGGCGAGATCGTGGGGGTGTTTCCCGAAGCGACGATCTCGCGCTCGTTCGAGCTCAAGGGGTTCAAGACAGGCGCGGTACGGATGGCCCAGGCAGCAGGGGTGCCGATTGTGCCAATGATCATCTGGGGATCCCAAAGGGTGTGGACCAAGGGCTACCCCAAGCGTCTGGGACGCACGAACGTGCCGATCACACTGAGTGTTGGCGAACCGATCCTGCATGGTCGCCACGACAACGCTGACGACATCAATGCGCAGCTTCGCGCCCGGATGACCGAGCTGCTGCATGCGGCGCAGGAGGCCTACCCAGCTCTTCCGCAGGATGAGCTGAAGTACCTGCCGGCCCGGCTTGGTGGTTCCGCCCCGACCCTGGAGGAGGCGACTGCCCTGGACGAGGCAGACGCTGCACGTCGTGCTGAACGCCGCTCGCCGGCCGGCTGAATCCCGTGTTCGTCTCGCTCCTGCGCACCTATCTGCGTCCGTACCAATGGCCGATCGCCATGATCGTGCTGTTCCAGCTCGTGGCAACGATCGCCAGTCTGTATCTACCCGGCCTGAACGCCTTGATCATCGACGAGGGCGTTGTGACGGGGGACACGGGCTACATCGTTCGCACGGGTGTGGTGATGCTGGGCGTGACCGCGATCCAGATCGTGTGCTCGATCGGCGCGGTCTACTTCGGTGCCCGCACCGCCATGGCGCTTGGCCGGGACCTGCGCGAGGCGGTCTTCGTGACCGTCGACTCCTTTGCCGCCCAGGAGGTCGGCAGGTTTGGCGCTCCTTCGCTGATCACGAGGTCCACCAACGACATCCAGCAGGTCCAGATGGTCGTGCTGCTGACGTTCACGATGATGATTGCGGCGCCGATCATGTGCTTCGGCGGTATCATCATGGCTCTGCGCCAGGACGTCTATCTGTCCTCGCTGCTGGTGGTCATCATCCCCATCCTGTTGGTGTGCGTGGTGCTGATCATCTCCAGGATGCGGCCGTTGTTCCGGTCGATGCAGGAGAAGATCGACCTGATCAACCGGATCCTGCGGGAGCAGATCGGCGGTGTCCGGGTGATCCGGGCCTTTGTCAAGGACACCCACGAACAGCAGCGGTTCGATGGCGCCAGCACCGACCTGATGGATGTGTCAGTCCGCGTGGGCCGCCTGATGGCGTTGATGTTCCCCATGGTCATGCTCGTGATGAACGTCTCCAGCGTCGCCGTGATGTGGGTTGGCGGGCATCGAATTGCCAACGGGGACATGCAGATCGGCACGCTGACGGCGTTCCTCAGCTATCTCCTGCAGATCCTGATGGCGGTGATGATGGCAACGTTCATGTTCGTGATGGTGCCTCGGGCCGAGGTCAGCGCCGAACGCATCACCGAGGTGCTCGACACCGTTCCGAGCGTGCGGGCGCCGGAAGCGCCACAGGTCCGCATCCGGCATACCGGCGTGGTGGAGCTGCGTGACGCGTCATTCAGCTATCCGGGAGCGCAGGAGCCGGTTCTCCACGGCGCCAGCCTGATCGCCAGACCGGGGGAGACGACCGCGATCGTGGGGTCGACCGGCAGCGGGAAGTCGACACTTCTCAACCTCATCCCTCGACTGGTGGACGTCACCGGCGGGGTGGTGCTGGTCGATGATCACGACGTCCGTTCCCTGGACCCGAAGGATCTGCGGTCCTCGATCGGGCTGGTCCCGCAACGGGCCTATCTGTTCGGGGGCACCGTCGCGACCAACCTCCGGTACGGCAAGGCCGACGCCACCGACGACGAGCTCTGGACCGCCCTGGAGATCGCCCAGGCTCGTGAGTTCGTCGAGGCGATGCCGGAGGGGCTGAACTCCGTGATAGCCCAAGGTGGCACCAACGTGTCGGGCGGGCAGCGACAACGTCTGGCCATCGCCCGAGCAGTGATCAAGGCTCCCGACATCTATCTGTTCGACGACTCGTTCTCGGCGCTCGACTACGACACCGACGCCCGTTTGAGGGAGGCGCTCTCGACCATCACGACACGGAGCGCCGTGATCATCGTGGCGCAACGGATCAGCACGATCCGAAACGCCGATCGGATCGTCGTACTGGACCAGGGCTCGGTCGTCGGAACAGGCACCCACTCCGCGCTGATGGCGTCGTGCGACACCTACCGCGAGATCGTGCTGTCCCAGCTCAGCGAGGAGGAGGCTGCATGAGCACGTCCGGCTCGCGGCCCGCTCCGCCCCCGCGGGGTCCGATGGGTCACATGATGGGAGGTCCGGCGGTCAAGGCCATGAACTTCAAGGGATCCCTGCGCCGGCTCGTGGCCAGGCTGCGTGGGGAGCGCCGGCTGGTCAGCGCCGCGGTGATGCTCGGGATCGTCAGCGTGGCGCTGTCCGTCGTCGGTCCCAAGGTCCTCGGCCACGCCACCGACCTGATCTTCACGGGTCTGATCGGTGGACGTCTGCCAGCCGGTGCGACCAAGGCCCAGGCCGTCGCTCAGCTTCGGGCGACCGGCCAGGCCCGCATCGCAGACATGGTCTCGGCGATGGACGTCGTGCCCGGGCGGGGCGTCGACTTCGGTGCAGTCGGCTACGTCTTGCTCGCTGTCCTCGTGCTCTACGTCGCTGCCTCCGTCCTCTCCTGGTTGCAGGGTCGGGTTGCCACGGTCATCGTGCAGCACGCCGTCTACGAGATGAGGGCCGAGGTCGAGGCCAAGTTCAGCCGAATGCCGTTGTCCTACTTCGACTCCAAGCCCCGAGGTGAGCTGCTCAGCCGCGTGACCAACGACATCGACAACGTCGCCCAGTCCATGCAGCAGACGTTGAGTCAGCTGCTGACGTCCCTGCTCACCGTCATCGGCGTCATCGCGATGATGGTCTATGTCTCACCGGTGCTGTCCCTGGTGGCGTTGGTGACTGTGCCCGTGTCCATGTTCATCACATTGACCATCGCGAAGCGCTCCAAGCCGCAGTTCGTCGGTCAGTGGTCGACCACAGGCAAGCTCAACGGTCACGTCGAGGAGGCCTACACCGGGCACGAGCTGGTCAAGGTATTCGGTCGCTCGGACGAGTCAGTGGCGGAGTTCCGCGAGCTCAACGAGCAGCTCTACACGTCGAGCTTCAAGGCGCAATTCATCTCGGGCCTGATCCAGCCGGCAATGATGTTCGTCGCCAACCTCAACTATGTCGCCATTGCAGTGATTGGTGGGCTTCGCGTGGCTTCGGGCTCCATCAGTCTTGGCGATGTCCAGGCGTTCATCCAGTACTCACGACAGTTCACCCAACCGCTGACACAGGTGGCGTCGATGGCCAACCTGCTGCAGAGCGGAGTGGCCTCCGCTGAGCGCGTCTTTGAGATACTCGATGCGCCCGAGCAGTCCGCCGATGCCATCCCGGCGGTCACTCCGGCACAGGTGAGCGGTCGTGTTGCCTTCGAGGACGTCTCGTTCTCCTATGACCCGTCGCGACCGCTGATCGAGCACTTGGACCTGGTAGCCGAGCCGGGCCAGACCATCGCGATCGTCGGGCCCACCGGCGCCGGCAAGACCACGCTGGCCAACCTGCTGTTGCGCTTCTACGACGTGGACGCCGGACGGATCACCCTCGACGGTGTGGATGTTCGGGACATCCGCCGCGAGGATCTTCGAGCCCAGTTCGGCATGGTGCTGCAAGACACCTGGCTGTTCGGAGGCTCGATCCTCGAGAACATCGCGTATGGCGCAGAAGATGCGTCCCCCGCACAGATCAGTGCCGCCGCCGAAGCGGCGTATGTGGATCACTTCGTGCGAACCCTGCCCGAGGGCTATGACACCTTGATCGATGACGATGGCGCCAGCGTCAGCGCCGGACAACGACAGCTGCTCACGATCGCGCGGGCCTTCCTGGCCGATCCAGCAATCCTGATCCTGGACGAGGCGACCAGCTCGGTGGACACCCGGACCGAGGCCCTGGTGCAGCGAGCCATGGCTGCGCTGCGCATGGGTCGCACCAGCTTCGTGATCGCTCACCGGTTGTCTACCATTCGTGACGCTGACCGGATCGTCGTCATGGTCGAGGGCGCCATCGTTGAGCACGGAACGCATGCACAGCTGCTCGCAGACGGAGGCGCCTACTACAGGCTGTATGCCGCCCAGTTCAGTGGGGCGATCGTCGACGAGGACATGGAGGAGGCCGCGGCGGCCCAACCCGTTGGGTGACCTCGACTGCTGGCTCGATGGGGAGCACTGCCCTGTGGGCGGAGGACAAGGGTGACCGTGGAGGCGCCTAGGGTCGTTCCCATGCCAGGAGCCCTTAGTCCGGAACGGTCGCGCATCGCCGCCCGTGTGATCACCGCGATCGCCGGCGACGGCGCCGTTCTGCGCGAGGACCAGAGCCTGGCCGTTGCGGCGTTGTGCGAGTCGGCAGCCCGGGTGCTCGTGGTCCAGGCCACCGGTTGGGGCAAGTCGGCCGTCTACTGGGCCGCGACCGCGATCCGTCGGCACGAGGGCGCCGGACCAGCCCTTGTCGTCTCACCGCTTCTGTCGCTGATGCGTGACCAGGTAACGGCGGCGGGTCGGGCCGGGCTTCGAGCGGCGACCCTGAACTCCTCCAACATCGACGCATGGTCCCAGGTTGAGGCTGCGCTGCGCGCTGACGAGCTCGACGTGCTGCTCGTTTCTCCGGAGCGGTTGGCCAACCCTGGATTCGGTCGTCGAGTGCTCGATGAGCTGGCCGGTCGGCTCGGGCTGCTGGTCATCGACGAAGCCCACGCCGTGTCCGACTGGGGACACGACTTCCGCCCCGACTACCGACGCGTCGCCGACGTCCTGCAGACGCTCAACCCGCAGACTCCGGTGCTGGCGACCACGGCGACCGCCAACGAGAGGGTGACGCTGGACGTGGCGGCGCAGCTCGGCGTTGCGACGCTCGTGCTGCGAGGTCCGCTGGCTCGGAGCAGCCTGCAGCTGACCGTCGTGGATGCGCTTTCGCCGATCGAACGCTTTGCCTGGGTCGTCGACCACCTGCCACGGCTCCAAGGGTCCGGGATCGTCTACACCTTGACGGTCGCGGATGCCCAACGTCTTGCAGCCGCAGTGCAGTTCGTCCACGGCAACAGTGTCAAGGTCGCGGCATACACCGGCGGTCTGGAGTCCCGCGAGCGCGAGCGGCTCGAGGACGCGCTGCACGGCAATCGGCTCAAGGCACTGATCGCCACGTCCGCCCTGGGTATGGGTTACGACAAACCAGACCTTGGTTTCGTCATCCACGTCGGATCGCCACCGTCGCCGGTCTCGTACTACCAACAGGTCGGACGCGCCGGACGCGGGATCGACCACGCTCTCGTGGCTCTTCTTCCCTCGGATGCGGACGCTGGTGTCTGGGACTACTTCGCGACGGCGACGATCCCCGACCGGACACAGGTTGAGCGACTGCTCGCCGGACTCGCGGCCTATGCCGGCGGACAGCCCGCGACCGTCCCGGCGCTGGAAGCCGAGACCGGACTCCGACGTGGCAGGGTCGAGCTGATGCTGAAACAGCTGGCCGTCGATGGGGCGGTCGAGCGGGTCCAGGGCGGGTGGCGCCCGACCGGGGTCGAGTGGACCTTCGACCAGCAGCACTACGACGGGATCCTCGCGACCCGGCGGCGTGAAGCGGACATCATGCGTGCCTACACCCGGGGCGAGAGATGTTTGATGCAGCTCTTGCAGGAGTCCCTGGACGACTCCAGCGCCGAGAAATGCGGACGATGCTCGGTGTGTCTGGGGCATCTGCCCGAGCCGATGACGGAAGGACCCGAGCCGGCCACCGTCGAGGCGGTCACCCGCCGGCTCAGGGGCGAGGTCACCGTCCTGGAGCCGCGCAAGATGTGGCCTGGGGGAGCGTTTGGGAGCAGAGGCCGGATCCCCGCCGGGCTGATGGCCGAGACCGGTCGGGCCATCGTCTACGCCGATGCTCCCGAATGGCGCGAGCTCGTGGCGTCGACGTTCGTCCGTGACCGCGCACCGTCGCAGGAGCTGAAAGACGCGTCAGTGGGCGCACTGGGTCACTGGCGTGACTCATGGCTGGCACGACCGGAGGTCGTTGTGGCACTGCCTGCGGCCGGCTACCCCTTGATGACTGGTGGCCTGGCCGATCATCTTGCTCAGGTGGGCCGGTTGGACCGAGCCGACCTCACGGTCGCGATGGATCCTGAGACGGCCGTCGATCTCTCATCTTCGCAGGAGGCTGCACTGTGGCGGGACGCGATCCGCGTCAACGACCGGCTGCTGTCTGCGGTCTCCGGCAAGGTGGTGCTGCTCCTCGTTGACGCCACCTCGACGCAGTGGCCGATCACCGTCGCAGCGGCGCACCTGCGCCAGGCCGAGGCGTCCATGGTGCTGCCGCTCCTCGTCCACCGCCGCCCGTGATCAACTGAGGCGTAGCCATGTCCGACCCGCGGCCGGCACGTGCGTTCAGTGATGGCATCCTTGGTCTTTGTGCCGGATCCGGCAAGGTCCTGCCCGGGCACGATGGGACCAGTGAGTTCCACACGTCTTTGGAGGTTCCGATGGCTGGGATGGGAAGCTTTCACGTCGACTCCGAGGTTGGTCGGCTGCGGCGTGCGATCGTTCATCGGCCCGGCCTCGAGCTGAAACGGTTGACACCAACCAACAAGGATGACCTGTTGTTCGACGACGTGCTGTGGGTCGAGCGGGCGCAGCAGGAGCACGACCGGTTCGCCGAGACACTGAGCAAGCTGGACGTCGACGTCATCAACTTCGACACCCTGCTGCGAGAGACGGTGGAGATACCCACGGCGCGGGATTACATCCTGGACCACATCTTCGACGAACGGATCTACGGGCCCATTGCGCTCGACCCCGTGCGGGCGGCGCTCGCCTCACTCGACTCGCAGACGCTGGCCGACACCCTTGTCGGGGGGTTGACCAAGCGCGAGGCGCTCGAGTGGATCGACGAGCCTCCGTCCCTGTCCTTCCGGGCGATGGAGGACGACAGGTTCCTGCTCTGGCCACTGACGAACCATCTGTTCACCCGCGACACCTCGTGCTGGGTCTACGACGGCGTGGCGATCAACGCGATGCGCAAAGACGCTCGCATGCTGGAGTCGCTGCACTACGAGGCGATCTACCGGTGGCACCCAATGTTCGCCGACGCGGACTTCCGCCAGTGGTCCGAGGGGACCTCAGGTGGCAAGGCCACGATGGAGGGCGGCGATGTGCTGGTCATCGGAAACGGGGCCGTGCTGGTCGGGATGAGCGAACGGACCACGCCACAAGCGGTCGAACGACTTGCCCTGAGACTGTTCGCGGCCGGCTCCGCACGCTGCATCGTCGCCGTCGTGCTCCCACAGCGGCGGGCGTTCATGCACCTCGACACGGTCATGACGATGGTCGATGGCGAGACCTTCACCAAGTACGCCGGTCTGAGCATGTTGGCGTCATTCACCGTCCAGCCGGGTGACACCGACATGGAGCTTCGGGTCACCCAGCACCCGCCCGAGGACATGCACACAGTCATCGCGGAGGCGCTGGATCTGGATGCCATCCGGGTGCTGACGCCGACCCAGGACGTTCACTCGGCGGAGCGCGAGCAGTGGGACGACGGATGCAACGTCCTCACCGTCAGCCCCGGTGTGGTCATCGCCTACGAGCGCAACGTCACCAGCAACACGCACCTTCGCAAGAACGGGGTCGAGGTGTTGACCGTGTCCGGTAGCGAGCTGGGGCGGGGCCGCGGCGGCCCTCGCTGCATGACCTGTCCTATCGAGCGGGAGGCTACTTAGCATGTCGAACAACCTCAGTGGTCGGAACTTCCTCAAGGAGCTCGACTTCGGTCCGAGCGAGTGGCGTGAGCTGCTGACCCTTTCTGCATCGCTGAAGGCGGACAAGGCAGCGGGGAGTGAGCAGCAGCACCTGACTGGCAAGAACATCGCGCTCATCTTCGAGAAGACATCGACCCGCACCCGGTGCGCGTTCGAGGTTGCTGCGTTCGACCAGGGCGCGCATGTCACCTATCTCGACCCAACCGGCAGCCAGATCGGTCACAAGGAGTCGATGAAGGACACCGCGCGGGTCCTCGGCCGGATGTACGACGCCATCGAGTACCGCGGGTCGCGCCATGAGCTGGTTGAAACTCTGGGGGAGTTCGCCGGGGTCCCTGTGTGGAACGGCCTGACCGACGAGTGGCACCCCACCCAGTCGCTGTGCGACATGCTCACCATGCGTGAGTGGTGTCCCAAACCAGACAACGAGATCGCCTTCGCCTTCTGCGGCGATGCCCACAGCAACGTGGGTAACTCGCTGCTCATCGCCGGCGCCATGATGGGCATGGATGTCCGCATGGTCGCCCCCCGTGCGCTCTGGAACCCGGACGAGGTCATCGCGTCAGCCAGGGCGATCGCAGAGACCACCGGGGCACGGATCACCCACACCGAGGACGTCGACGAGGGCGTCGCTGGCGCCGACTTCGTCTACACCGACGTGTGGGTCTCGATGGGGGAGCCCAAGGAGAAGTGGGCAGAGCGGATCGAGTTGCTGCTCCCGTACCAGGTCAACGCGGACCTCATGAAGCGCACGGGCAACCCCGACGTCCGGTTCATGCACTGCCTGCCTGCCTTCCACGACCGGCATACAGTGCTCGGCGAGCAGCTCTTCCAGACGACCGGACTGGCCGCGCTCGAGGTGACCGACGAGGTCTTCGAGTCCGACCCGTCGATCGTGTTCGACCAGGCGGAGAATCGGATGCACACCATCAAGGCGATTCTCGTCGCGACACTGGGCGACTGAGACGACGTACCGCACGACTTTTCAAGACCCAAAGACCTCAAGACCCAAAGACCTCAAAGAGCCACGATGCAGATGGAGCAGTCATGATCGAGACGCAGACACTTTCCCGGCAGCAGATCCAGCTCGCCGAGCAGGTGACGGCGCACAACTACCACCCGCTGCCGGTGGTCATCGAGTCCGCCGAAGGGGCCTGGGTCACCGATGTCGACGGGCGCCGCTACCTCGACTGCCTGGCCGGTTACTCGGCACTCAACTTCGGTCACGGACACCCGGTGCTGGTCGCCGCCGCACGTGAGCAGATCGACCGCGTCACGCTGACCAGCCGGGCTTTCCACAGCGACCAGCTCGGGCCCTTCTGCCGCGACTTGGCGGCGCTGGCAGGGATGGAGGTCGTCCTCCCGATGAACACCGGGGCGGAGGCCGTGGAGACGGCGATCAAGGTGTCGCGCAAGTGGGGATATGACGTCAAGGGCGTTGCTCCCGACCAGGCCAACATCATCGTCTTCGACGGCAATTTCCATGGGCGGACCACGACGATCGTGAGCTTCTCGACGGATCCCGTTGCGCGCGATGGCTTCGGGCCGTTCACGCCCGGGTTCCGGATCGTCCCCTACGGCGATGTGGCAGCGGTTGAGGCCGCCATCGACGCCAACACGGTCGCCGTGTTGATCGAGCCGATCCAGGGTGAGGCGGGCGTGCTCATCCCGCCGGCGGGCTTCCTCAAGGGGGTCCGGGACGTCTGCACCCGCGAGAACGTGCTGTTCGTCGCCGACGAGATCCAGTCGGGACTTGGCCGCACCGGCAGCACCTTCGCCTGTGAGCTTGAGGACGTCGTGCCGGACATGTACATCCTCGGCAAGGCCCTCGGCGGTGGGATCGTGCCCGTGTCGGCTCTGGTCTCGTCGCGCGCGATCATGGAAGTGATCCACCCGGGCAACCACGGGTCGACCTTCGGAGGCAACCCGCTGGCCTGCGCCATCGGACATGCGGTGGTCGGGCTGCTCGAGACCGGTGAGTTCCAGGCTCGTGCGGCGGCACTGGGGGAGCGACTCCGACAGAACCTTGACGCCCTTGTCGGTCATGGAGTCGTGGCGGTGCGTTCACGAGGTCTGTGGGCTGGCGTCGACGTGGACCCGAACCTGATGACCGGACGGGAAGTGTGTGAGCGTCTGATGGCGCGAGGGGTCCTTGTCAAGGACACACATGGGTCGACGATCCGGTTGGCGCCGCCCATCGTCGTCGAGGAGTCTGACCTTGACTGGATGACCGAACAGCTGAAGGCCGTGCTTGTCTGAGCCGGCTCAGGCCTGCTGGCCCACATGACTCGAACGGGTGACAAGGAACTGAGTGACGGCTTCGGCGCTACGCAGGCCATCGGCATCGTCTTCCTCGATGCGGAAGCCGGCGCGTGTGCTCAACTTGTCCACCAGCTCGACGAAGTCCAGGGAGTCGAGCTCGAAGGTGCTTCGCAGGTCGGCTCCCGGCGCCAACGTCGACAGGTCGGCATCGGGGACGATCTCGCGAAGCGTGGTCTCCAGCATGGCGCGGGCCTGGTCAGGGGTCATGTCTCCTCCGGGGTTTGCAGGATCCGGTCAATGGTCTTGAGCAGGCGAGCTCCGATTGCGGCATCGGTGGCTCGGTGGTCTGCGGCGAGTGTCACGGTGACGAGTGGCCTTACCCCGAGCAGGCCGTCGACCGCCCACGGGCGCTGTATCACTGCTCCGAAGCCGATCAGGGCCACCTGCGGCGGGTAGATGACGCCGAGAACACTCTCCACGCCCTGGTCACCGAGGTTGGAGACGCTGATGCTGGGCTGGCTCAGCTCCGAACCGCGCAGCCGGCCCGCCCGGGCACGGCGGGTCAGGTCGCGCATCAGCGCCATCACCTGTGAGACGTCCAGCGTGTCGGCGGCGGCGAGGACCGGGACCAACAGACCGCCGCTGCGCAGAGAGAGGATCAGCCCGAGGTCGACGCCCGCTGCCGGGCGGAATGCGCCGTCGACCCAGTGCCCGTTGAGCTCAGGCACCTCTCGAGCCGCTCGTGCGGCGGCCAGGAGCAGTGCGGCTGATGGGACCAGCCGCTCGCCGACAGGCAGCTCCCGGTTGCGTTCTCTCATCCACTCGCTGGTGCGCTGCAGGTCGACGGTGGTGGAGAGGTAGTAGTGCGGGATCTCCCGTTTGGACCGAGACATCAGTGCCGCGATGCTGTTCCGCATGGCGATCGCGCGCTGGTCGGCGTCGAGGCCGCTCGTGGTTGGTTCGCTGGCCTGGCTGGTCGCGGGGGCTGCCATCGCCTGTCGGACGTCGTCGGCGCGGATGGCCCCGCCGGCCCCCGTGCCGGACACGGCCCCAAGGTTGACCCCGTTGGCCTCGGCCAGGCGCCGGGCCAGCGGTGACACACGAGCGCGCGCGGGTCCGGCGTGTGCGAGCCCCTCGATGTCGCGGCGATGTACGACGCCGTCCGCGCCGGTTGCGTGCACCGCGGCCAGGTCGATGCCGAGCTCGTGCGCGCGATGCCGAACCAGGGGTGAGGGCGCAATCGGTGTCACGGGGCTCACCACATGGAGTCCCGTGGACGTTGGTCCGGTGGCAGCCGCGGACCCTTCGATTCGCGCCAGCACGGCACCCACAGGTACGACCTGCCCGGGATCCACGAGCAGAGCATCGATGACCCCGTCGTCGAAGCACTCGACCTCGACTGCCGACTTGGAAGTGTCCACGACGGCGACGATGTCACCGCGGTGGACCGTGTCCCCGGGCTTGACCAGCCACTCCAGCAGGGTGCCCTCCTCCATGTCCGCCCCGAGGGACGGCATACGGAAGTCACCCACTGGGGGCCACCGCCCGCCGTGCCGCTGCCACGATGTCCACCGGCTGCGGCAGCGCAGCCTCTTCCATGTGCTTCGCGTAGGGGATCGGCACCTCGGCCCCGCACACACGCTCGATCGGGGCATCGAGGTCGTAGAACGTCTGCTCGGCGATCCGTGCGGCGATCTCGGCCGAGAGGCCTCCGCTGCGCCAGCCCTCGTCGACGATGACCACGCGGTGCGTTCTCCGGACCGAGCCGAGAATGGTGTCGTCGTCCAGGGGCCGCAACACCCTGAGGTCGATGACCTCAGCCTGGATTCCGTCTGCAGCAAGCAGATCCGCCGCAGCGAGCGCCTTGCCCAACCCACCGCTATACGCGATCACGGTGACGTCGGAGCCGACGCGTCGTATCGCGGCTCGCGAGATGTCCACCTCCGCGGCGCCGTCCGGCAGCGTGCCGGCGAGGTTGTAGAGGGAACCGTGCTCGAAGATCAACACCGGGTCGGGGTCCTCCAGCGCCGGCCACAGCATGCCTCGCGCGTCTTCGATCGTGGCCGGCGCCAGCACCCGCAGCCCCGGGATGTGCGCATACCATCCCTCGAGGCTGTGCGAGTGCTGGGCGGCGAGCTGACGCCCGGCGCCGGTGGTCATCCGCACGACCAATGGCACGGCCAGCTGGCCACCCGACATGTGCAGGAGGGTTGCCGCGTTGTTGAGGATCTGGTCCAGGGCCAGCAAGCTGAAGTTCACGGTCATGATCTCGACGATGGGGCGCATCCCGCCGAGGGCTGCTCCGATGCCGGCGCCGGTGAATGCCGACTCGGACAGAGGGGCGTCGCGGATCCGCTCCGGTCCGAACTCCTCGAGCAGTCCGAGACTGACCGCGAACGACCCGCCGTACCGTCCGACATCCTCACCCATGAGGAACACACGAGGGTCCCGCTTCAAGGCATCGCGGTGGGCCTCGCGGAGGGCCTCGCGATAGGTGGTCTGTCGAGCGCCATCGGCGGTAGGTGTCGTGGTGGGAGTAGCGGACTGTGCGGCGGTCTTGGTCACCACGGGCCTCCCGTCCGGTTGGCCTCGCTGGTCACGAACCGGGTCAGGTCGGCAACCGGCTCAAGCTGGCCTTGATCGGCAGCGGTGATGGCCGCCTCGATCTCGGCGTCGATCTCGGCCGACCAGCGACGCAGATCCGCTTCGGTCAGCGTTCCGCTGGACAGGAGCGGACCCGTGAGCGCCGGGATCGGGTCCGCACGTTTCCACTGCTCGATCTCGGACTTGTCGCGATACCGGTCCGGGTCATACATCGAGTGCGCCCGGAAACGGTAGGTGCGCAGCTCGAGGAAGCACGGCCCGCCGCCTCCCCGTATCTGGGCGACCGCGCGCTTGGTGGCCTCAGCCACCGCTTCCACGTTCATGCCGTCGACCGCCCACGAGACCATGCCGTATGACGCCGCACGGGCGGCGAGATCGGTCTCGGCGTGGGTACGGGCGAGCGCGGTGCCCATCGCATAGCCGTTGTTCTCGCAGCAGAAGAGCACAGGCAGCTTCCAGAGGGCGGCCAGGTTGGCGCTCTCGTGGAACTCGCCCTCGGCCATGGCTCCGTCGCCGAAGAGACAGGCGGTCACGTTGGCCCGGCCGTTCATATGGTCCGCAAGGGCCATGCCGACTGCAAGGGGTAGGCCCCCCGCGACGATCGCGTTGCCGCCATAGAAACGGTGTTCGGCATCGAAGAGGTGCATCGACCCACCGCGGCCGCGGCTGCAACCGGTGACCTTGCCGAACATCTCCGCCATGATCGAGTCCATCGACAGCCCTCGGGCAAGGGCGTGCCCATGCTCGCGGTAGGTCGAGATCACCGCGTCGCCAGGAGCCAGGGCCGACATCACCCCGACCGCGGTCGCCTCTTCGCCGATGCACAGGTGCAGGAAGCCGCGGATCTTCGTGTCGCTGTACAGCTCGGCGCACTTCTCCTCGAACCGGCGGATCCGCATCATCTGCCTCAGCAGGTCTGCGGGCCCTGTTGCGGCTGTCGTTGTCTGCGGTTTCGGCGTGAGTGTCGTTGGTGTCGTTGCGCTTGGCTCGGTGGCGCTGGCCCGGCGGCGCGGCGGCTCCCTTGCAGCGCTGCGCCCAGTTCCGTGGCTCTTGTCGACGGCGGTCATGGCGACGGCTCCATCGTGGAGAGGTCTCCTTCTGGAAGTCCGAGCTCGCGCGCCTTGAGAAGCCGGCGCATGACCTTGCCACTGCGGGTGTGGGGGAGTGCCTGGTCGAAGGCGATCTCTCGAGGTGCGACCGAGCCCAGTCTGCGACGGCCGAACATGATCAGCTCGCGGCGCAGCTTCTCGTCCGGCTCGTATCCGGTCTGCAGGGCCACGAACGCCTTGACGATCTCGCCGGCCAGAGGGTCAGGCTTGCCGATGACGCCTACCTCCGCGACGGCCGGGTGCTCCATCAAGGCGCTCTCCACCTCAAAGGGCCCGATCAGGTGGCCCGCGGACTTGATGACGTCATCGGCTCGGCCGACGAACCAGACATACCCGTCCCCGTCGACGCGGGCTACGTCGCCGGTCAAGTACCACCCGTCGACGAACGCCTTCGCGTACCGTTCGGGGTTGTCGAGGTACGCGCGGAACATTGACGGCCAGCCCGGCCGCAACGCCAGCTCGCCATCGATCCCCGGCTGTGCAATGACAGTGACCTTGGCGTCGACGACCGCGGCGCGTCCGTCGTCGCCGCGCTCGAGCACAGCGATCTCGATGCCGGGCATCGGCCGCCCCATCGAGCCCGGGCGGATCGGCATACCGGGATAGTTGCTGATCATGATGGCGCCGGTCTCCGTCTGCCACCACGTGTCGTGGATCGGAAGGCCGAAAGCCTCGAGCCCCCAGACGACGGCCTCAGGGTTGAGCGGCTCTCCGACGCTGACGATGTGGCGCAGCGCCGACAGGTCGTGACCGTGGGCCAGCTCGGCGCCCTTGCGCATCAGCATCCGCAGCGCGGTGGGGGCGGTGTAGAAGACGGTGACCTGCTGCTCTTCCAGGATGCGGTACCACCGACCGGCGTCGAAGTCGGCCGCGTCCGTCACCACCGTCACCCCGCAGGTGAGCGGGCCGATGATGCCGTATGACGTGCCCGTCACCCATCCCGGGTCAGCCGTGCACCAGAAGATGTCACCGGGGCTCAGGTCGAGGGCGAACCTGGTGGTGGCGTGGTGGGCAACGACCGCCTCATGGACGTGCACCGCACCCTTGGGCCGGCCGGTGGTGCCACTGGTGAAGTGCAGCAGCGCCGGGTCCTCCGGCCGGGTGGCTGCGATCGTGAACCCGTCACGATGGAGCAACGTTGTGGCGGAGGCCATGGTCTCCGACCAGCTCAGCGTCCCCTCCGGCGGCGGTGTCGAAAGGTTGGGCGTCTGGCCTCTGTCACCGACGATGAGGACGAACTCGAGGTCGGCCAGGCTGTCGCGGTTCGGCGCGACCTTGTGCTCGTAGGCCTCGGCGTCGGTCACCAGCACCCGCACCGAGCCCAGCTCGAGTCGCTCACGGACCGGCTCAGGGCCAAAAGCAGGGAACAGCGGGCAGTAGACGCTGCCGTTCTTGAGCGCGCCCAGGGCGGTGACGTACAGCGCCGGCGAGCGGTCGAGCAGGGTGCAGACCCTCTCGCCAGGACCAACTCCAAAGGTCCGCAACGCGATCGCGAACGCATCGGTGAGCTCGCGCAGCTCGGCATACGTCAGCTCCTCGGTGGGGAGCGTCCGATCCAGGAATCGCAGGGCGACCTGGTCGGCAAGTCCTGACGAAGCGTGCCGGTCCACCGCCTCGTGGGCGATGTTGAGACACCCGTTGGGCATCCCGTCGAGCCACTCCCTGGCCTCGTCCCACGTGAATGACTGACAGCGCTCCTGATAGCTCCCGATGAGCGGGGCCCGGCCCGGGGTGCGCTCAATCGTCCGAGGTGCGCCTGACCCGGCTCCCGTAAGAATGGTCTCGGTCATGGCTTCTACGATCCTCGCGTCGACCCGCTGCCGGCAGGGACCAAGGGCCCGCAGATGACGGTGACGAGGGACCTTCCGCCGGGTCGATCTATCGGTTGTGACATCCATTCCCATGATCTGCGCCAGCCTGATCGACGTAGAGCGACGAAATCACCCACCAACACGTACACTGGGGGCGCCCGCAGCACCGCAGGCCCGTCGATCGAAGGACCAAGATGAAGCTTCCCAGGTACATCGCCAACACACGACGCGTGCGCTTGGCGGTCGCTTCAGCTGCAGCCCTTGGGCTGGTCGTGGCGCTCCCGCTCAGCGCCCAGGCTGCGACGGCCCCGGTGCCGCTCGGCACTGCGGACAGCTACGTGGTTCTGGCCGGTGCCGGGATCACCAACATCGGAAAGACCACGCTCAACGGCGATGTCGGAACGTCCCCGAAACCCGCAATCACTGGATTCAACACGGTGACCCTGAACGGCGCCAAGCATGCCGCTGACGGCGCGGCGGCGCAGGCCCAGCTTGATCTCGGAACGGCCTTCACAACAGCGTCCAATGCGCAGCCCACCAAGGCGATTCCGGTCGAGCTCGGCGGATCGACGCTCACACCAGGCATCTACTCCGGCGGGGCCCTCAAAATCACCGGGACGCTCACTCTGGACGGCACCGGCAACCCCGCCGGAGTCTTCATCTTCAAGGCTGCCTCTACCCTCATCACGGGATCAGCCAGCCACGTCAACTTGATCAATGTCAACCCCTGCAACGTCTTCTGGCAAGTCACCAGCTCCGCGACGCTCGGAACCGGCTCGCAGTTCGTCGGGACCATCATGGCCGCGCAAGCCGCCAGCCTGAAGACCGGCGCAACCGTTGACGGCAGAGTGCTGGCCCAGATCAAGAGCGTGACTCTCGAGGCGAACACCATCACGAAGCCGATCTGCAGAGTGAAGAGCGTCACGGCAACAGCCACACCAACCGCTACGCCGACCGCAACCGCCACGCCAAGCCCTCAGGTCACGGCGGTTCCCACAGGAGCCGTTTCCACAGGTGACGGCAGCACCAGCGGCGACGGCAACAACGGGCTCGGCCTGTTGGCGGGTGCGTTGTTGCTCGCCGGGCTCGGCGGCGCGACGGTCGTCGCAGTACGTCGGCGTCGTCTGAACGTCTAGGGAAGGCAGCCGATTGCGGCGCTGTTCCGTGAACCGTGACCCTCGTCTGAACCGCTGGCCGGTGAAGTCGGGGGTCGCGGCGTTACTGGCCATGTTCGTCATCGGGACGGCCGGCTGTTCCGGCGCTCCGGTACCCCCAGTGGCACCGTCCCACTCATCGTCGGGCCGGCTGACGCCATCTGACTCGCCGTCGAGCAGCCGTGTTGTGACGCCCGCGCCGGGCGTCGTGGCCAAGCATCTGGCGAAGTCCGTGCCAGTTCGCTTGCAGATCGCCGCGATCGGTGTGGACTCCACGTTGATGGACCTCGGGTTAAGCGCTGACGGGACCATGGAGGTTCCGCCGGGTGGGTTCCCGGCCGGGTGGTTCACCGGCGCGCCGACCCCGGGTGAGCTGGGCCCGGCGATCATCGCGGGCCACATCGACATGAAAGGCCCGGGGGTCTTCTACAAGCTGCAGAAGCTGAAGCCCGGCGACAAGGTCACCATCACCCGCAAGGACGGGAGCAAGCCGGTGTTCAGGGTGACGCGGGTGGCACAGTTCTCGAAGGACCAGTTCCCCACCTCGTTGGTGTACGGCAACCTCGACCACGCGGCATTGCGGTTGATCACCTGCGGTGGGTCTTTCAACAGCGCGTCCGGCCACTACGAGGACAACTTCGTCGCCTTCGCTGATCTCGTGGCTCCTGCACGATAGATCGGCATTTTCGCCTCGCGACGCGCTACCGGGTCTTTCAACAGGTGACCAACGTCCCTTCTGTCGTCAGCCTGCTCAGTGCCAGCCTGAGAGTGGAGTGACGGCAGAAGGTGATATGTGATGAAGGCTCTGTTCGCACCTGCGGTGATCAGCGAGAGTTTCGACCTGCTCGTCCTCGGCGGACCGAC
>DASRVZ010000112.1:0-2101 GCA_035654835.1 Dermatophilaceae bacterium
CGCTACGTGTCCCTGGCTTCATCACCCGGGCGCGGCGGCAAACCTGGCGATTTCCACGGAGA
Organism: Dermatophilaceae bacterium; assembly: GCA_035654835.1. GTDB lineage: Bacteria > Actinomycetota > Actinomycetes > Actinomycetales > Dermatophilaceae > UBA4719. Next base: position 63 of record DASRVZ010000112.1, read on the forward strand.
TGATTTTTTCTCTAGAGGGGAAGGCCTCACCGGTCTCGTAGCGCCACCAGGGCGTCATTCCTGCGCGCTCCTCACTAGCCTTGCTCCCCCCAACGCATCTCCGGGTGCATTCTCGGGTGCAGAGTGCACCCGGAGATGCGTTGCTGGAACGTCGGTGCCGGTGCATACGGTCGCCTCATGTCGTCGGCGGGCAAGAGCTGGAGCAAGGCGGGGGTGGTCTGTCCGCGCCCGGGTCACGGTGGGTCGCGGGTGCGTTTCGCGGGGCACCACGGTCCGCCAGGGCATCGTCGGCAGCGCTATCTGTGCGTTCCGGCGAGCGGCGATCGTCCGCATCGTTTCACCGAGCCGCTGCCGCGTGAAGAGTCCTGGGCGGACGACTGCGTGACCTGCGAACGCGAGGTCGGGCTTCATGAGGGTCCACACGCGCCGCGCAACTATCAGTTCGTCGCCCGGGGGATCGCCGAGTCGCTGCGGATGGTCGGATCCGGCAGCACGTATCGCGATACGGCGCTGGTGGCGCGGGAGCGAGCCAAGCGGCTGCGTTGCGACCCGGAGTCCGGCGAACCGCGGTTCTCCCGGCACGGGTCGCTGGTGATGGACTGGGTGGAGGTGTTCGCCCCGGTCGTGTTCGAGCCGTATCGCCCGCGCGAGTGGCCGACCAGCGGCTCGCTGTTGCTCGACGATCTGCCGTTCCGGGTCCGTGATCCGGACACCGGCCGGCACCGCGTCGCGTTCCGCATCTTCTGCGCGATGGGGTACGCGGCCGGGCGCCCGAAGTTGTGGCGTTTGGAGGCTTACACGAGCAAGTCACAGGTCGACTGGGAGGCGTTCCTCGCCGCCCTTCCCGGGTCGCCGCCCCGGGTGGTGTGCGACCACGACGGCGGCCTGGTGAACGCGGTTCGCAGCCGTTTCCCCGCCGCCGAGCTGTACCTGTGCGAGTGGCACCTGCGCCATGCCCTGGAGCGGCTGATGGGCAAGATTCGCACCGAGGGCGAGCACCGGGACGTGATCGATGAGCTCCTTGGAGATATTGAGGCGGCGTTCACCGGCCCCACGCTGTGGACGCCGTTCGTGGAGCGCGCGCACGCCGCCGGCATCCCGCGTCTGAGCGAGTGGCTGAGCACGACGGGGCGGGTCGTTGAGGAGCAGTTCGGCCGCCGTGGACAGCGTTCCACTCGCCCAGTCGAGATGCCGTTGACCACCTCGCCGCTGGACGGGTTCATCAACCCGATCCGCGCCGCGATCGGGCCCCGCGCCTACGGGCTGAAGAACCGCGAGCGCACCAACCGGTTACTGATGCTCATGCAACTACACGCCAACCGCCAAGACGACGACAGCGACTACGTCAGACTCATCCGGGCGTGCCTGGAAGCCAATCACGGCCGCCCGAACGTTGCCCGCCGTGCGGTCATCGACGTCGGTCGGATCGCGTCACTACGGTGATCATCGCGAAGCAACGCATCTACGGGTGCACTCTCACCCTCAGAATGCACCCGGAGATGCGTTGGGGGGCGGCGGCCTACCTGGGACTCGTCACGAGTCCAGCACCATTGTCCGCGACGTGGGCCGAGCGGACCGGTCGGAAGGCGGCGCTTCGTGTGGTCGAGGTGGTGACCGGAAGCCCCGCTGACTCGTGTGGTCTCCGAGCCGGGGACTGTGCTGGCAGTCAACGGGGTCGGACTCGGTGACGCACAGTCGCTGCAGCGACTTCTGCTCGACGAGGCGATCGGCGCGCGGACCGAGATCACGGTCCTGCGCAACGGGGCACTCGTCGACGTGGTAGCCAGACCATCCGAACTGGGCACCTGAGGACTGCAGCTGATCCGCAGGCCCGGAACCCCTCGTCACGAAGGTCGGCGTCCGACGAGCGGGTCAGAAACTCACGGTCGTTGAGCAAAGCGGCGTACACCGACTTCCCCGCCAGGGACCGCGAAGTCGTTGTTGCAGATCCGTCGTCCGACCATTGACAGCGACGCGCAGAACTCCACAGACTGATTTACAGATGGAAGGGCTGCTATGAAATCTCCTCAACGTAACGA
>DASRVZ010000113.1:0-16092 GCA_035654835.1 Dermatophilaceae bacterium
TCGCCAGGTGGAGGTTCCCGCTTCCACTCGTCGCGCTCATCTGCGTATTCGGGCCACCAGCTCTGGTGGTCCGATTCGTGTGGAGGTTGCATGACCACGCCATACCCAGGACGGCACCGGAGCCCAGGTCGGCACCGGAGCAGCTCGACTGGCCGGAGCCGTGCTCAGGGGTCCACCTCCGCAACACCCGCGGCTTTCTCTCGCGCCTTGCGCCGTCCGCTCGTTTCCGCAGTGGCCTTCGCCACCGTTGCAGGAGTCAGTGCTGCCGGTTACGCCTCCGCGGCCAAGCCCCAGGTCTTCGCGGCGTCGTTCACTGCCAGCCCTGCCGCCGTGGCCCAGGCTGCTGAGCTCTCGGACAACCAGATCGACACCGACGCCGCGCTGACTCAGGCCCGTCAGGCCGGCGTACAGCGTGCATCTGCACTGACGCAGCAGCGGAAGGTCGCGGCCGATGCCGCAGCCGCAGCGCTGTCCCAGGCTCGCAAGGCTGCCGCCGAACGCGCGGCTCGCGAACGAGATCGGCAAAGCATCCTCGCCCGGGCCCAGTCGGATCCCCGGGCTGTTGGTCGACTGCTGGTGGCCGACCGTGGCTGGTCAGATGCGCAGTTCGGTTGCCTCGACAGCCTGTGGCAAAAGGAGAGCGGCTGGCGCTGGAACGCCAACAACTCCAGCTCCGGTGCATACGGCATTCCCCAGTCTCTGCCCGGTTCCAAGATGGGTTCGATCGGCAGCGACTGGGCCACCAACCCGGTCACGCAGATCAAGTGGGGCCTGCAGTACATCTCGGACCGGTACGGAACGCCGTGTGGCGCGTGGGCCAAGTCCCAAGCCTCGAACTGGTACTGAGCGACCGATCCGTGTTGTCCCGGTCCGGTCGAACCCGATGCAGGCCAGGTCTGAGGGGTACGTCGGCAGGATGAAGTAGCCGACCCCTTAGCGCGCGGAAGGGGGGCGAGTCATCGCCAGGACATCCAGCGCTGCGTCGAGCTGAGCCTCGGTCAGGTCGCCTGCATCGACATGGCCGCGGGCGATGACGACGTCGCGGATGGACCGATGTTCCTTCAATGACTGTTTGACGACCGCCGCCGCTGCTTCATATCCCAGGTAGTGGTTGAGCGGGGTCACGATCGCTGGCGAGCTCTGGGCCAGGTCGAGGCACCGTTCCTCGTCGGCGGTGATGCCATCAATGCACCTGTCCGCCAAGAGTCGGCAGGCCCGGGCCAGAAACGTCAATGACTCCAACAGGTTTCGTCCGATGACGGGCAACATGACGTTGAGCTCGAAGTTACCGGCAGTACCGGCGGTGGTGATGGTCGCGTCATTGCCGATGACCTGTGCGCACACCATCAGAACTGCTTCGGGGACCACGGGGTTGACCTTGCCGGGCATGATGCTCGACCCGGGCTGCAGATCGGGCAGGTGGATCTCGCCCAGCCCGGCCCGGGGACCCGAAGCCATCCAGCGCAGGTCATTGCAGATCTTGGTCAGGCTGACGGCCAGGACCTTGGCTGCCCCACTGACGGCGACCAGCGCATCCTGGGCCGACTGAGCCTCGAAGTGGTCGTCGGCTTCCCGGAACACGATGCCAGTGGTCTCGCTCAGCCCGGCGATCACGCCCGACGCAAACCCAGGTGCCGCGTTCAGACCGGTGCCGGCAGCGGTCCCTCCCAGAGGCAGCTCGGCGGCCCCGTCGGCGGCTTGGATCAGTCGCTCGCAGGCCAGGTCGACCTGACGCCGATAGCCGCCGAACTCCTGGCCGAGGGTGACCGGCACGGCGTCCATGAGGTGTGTCCGACCCGCCTTGACGACGTCCGCGAAGGCAGTCTGACGACCATGCAGAGCCGTGGACAGGTGCTGCAGCGCCGGCACGAGCAGGTCGCGTGTGGTGAGCACCGCGGCAACCCGGATGGCGGTGGGGACGGTGTCGTTGCTGGACTGTCCGGCGTTGACATGGTCGTTCGGGTGGATGGCCAAACCAGTCGCAAGGTGGGCGACGCGGGCAACGACCTCGTTGACATTCATATTGGTCGAGGTGCCTGAGCCGGTCTGGAAGACGTCGATGGGGAACTGGTCATCGTGCTTGCCCCGCGCGACATCGTCCGCCGCCGTGGCAACGGCTTGAGCGATGGCGGGATCCACCACGGACAGCTCGGCGTTGACGCGAGCGGCGGCCGCCTTGATCCGAGCCAGCGCGTGGATGATCGGCAGCGGCATGGTCAGCCCGGAGATGGGGAAGTTCTCCACAGCCCGAGCCGTCTGGGCGCCCCACAGCGCGTCGGCGGGCACCTCGACCTCACCCATCGAGTCGCGTTCGATCCGGCCCGGGTGGGGTTGCCCAGGACCGATGGGATCGCTCATGGCGCCATCATGGCGCAGGACGGTTGCTCAAACCAAGCTCTGAGCCACGGCTCAGAGCTTGCGCAACCTGACCCTACGGACGCTGTGGTCCTCGCCCTTGGACAGCACGAGGTTGGCCCGGCCTCGGGTGGTCACGACGTTGTCGATCAGGTTCCGCTCATTGATCGAGTCCCAGATGCCCAGGGCGGTCTCGCGGGCCTGCTCGTCGGTCAGCGCGGCATAGCGGTGGAAGTAGGAGCCAGGGTCCGCGAAGGTGGTTTCCCGCAAGCGCAGGAACCGCTCGACATACCAGCGCTTGATGTCCTCGGTCCTGGCGTCGACGTACACGGAGAAGTCGAAGAAGTCGCTGACCGCCAGGCCGGTGCGTCCGTCGACTCGCACTCTCGGAGCCTGCAGGACGTTGAGCCCCTCGACGATAAGCACGTCCGGGTGGCGTACGACGGTCCGCTCTCCCGGGACGATGTCGTAGGTCAGGTGGGAGTAGACGGGCGCGCTGACCTCGTCCTTGCCGGACTTGACCTCGGCGACGAACCTGAGCAGGGCCCGACGGTCGTACGACTCGGGGAATCCCTTGCGCTCCAGCAGCCCCCGACGTTCGAGCTCAGCGTTGGGGTAGAGGAAGCCATCGGTCGTCAGGAGCTCGACGCGAGGTGTTCCGGGCCAGCGGGCCAGAAGCTCGCGCAGGATCCGGGCGGTGGTGGACTTGCCCACTGCCACGGATCCGGCGACCCCGATGACGAACGGGGTCCGTTCAGGCTGCTCGCCGAGGAAGTCTGCCGTGATGCGGTGCAGGCCCGCGGTGGCGCCGACATAGAAGTTGAGCAGCCGGGACAGCGGGAGGTAGACCTGCTCGACCTCAGCGAGGTCGAGGCGCTCGCCCAGGCCACGGAGCCGGGCCACGTCCTCCTGGGTCAGGTTCAGTGGGTGCTGGTCGCGCAGACGGGCCCACGCCGCACGGTCGAGCTCGACGTACGGCGACGGGAGGGCATGGCCATTGGGCGGTCGCACGCCGCCCATTGTTGCCGACGCCTGATCGGTGCGGGGACCGGGAGGCCTCGGGCTAGGCTGGCTGGCATGTGCGGAATCGTGGGATACGTGGGCCCCAACGTCGACGGCAGGGCTCTCGAGGTCGTCATGGAGGGCTTGGCCAGACTCGAGTACCGCGGCTACGACTCCGCCGGCGTGGCACTGGGGGACGGGGACCACGTCGTGACCATGAAGCGCGCGGGGAAGCTGGTCAACCTGATCGCCGCGCTGGCCCAGGCGCCGCTGCCGGAGTCGAGCACCGGGATCGGGCACACCCGATGGGCCACCCACGGCGGCCCCACCAACGAGAATGCACACCCACACTGCGGTGGCACGGACCGCAAGCTGGCCCTGATCCACAACGGCATCATCGAGAACTTCCACGGGCTGAAGTCCGGGCTGATGGCTGACGGCGTTGAGTTCCTCAGCGAGACCGACACCGAGGTTGTCGCGCACCTCCTGGCCGGTTCCTATGCCAGCACGGGTGACCTCACCGAGGCCATGCGACAGGTCGTGGGCGGGCTGGAGGGCGCGTTCACGCTGCTGGCAGTCCATGCGGACCAGCCTGGGGTCGTCGTCGGCGCCCGGCGCAACAGCCCGCTGGTCGTCGGTCTGGGTGAAGGTGAGAACTTCCTCGGTTCTGACGTCGCGGCCTTCATCGGCTACACCCGCGAGGCGCTCGAGCTCGCCCAGGACCAGATCGTCACGATCACGGCCGATGGTGCAAGCATCATCAACTTCGACGGAACGCCGGCGCAGGGCAAGCACTACCACGTCGACTGGGACGCCGCCGCCGCCGAGAAGGGCGGCTTTCCGAACTTCATGGCCAAGGAGATCAACGATCAGCCGCACGCTGTCGCCGACACGCTCATGGGTCGCACGGACGAGTCGGGTCGTCTGGTGCTGGACGAGCTGCGCATGGACGAGGCTGAGCTGCGCGCTGTTGACAAGATCGTGTTCATCGCGTGTGGCACGGCCTCCTATGCAGGCATGGTCGCCAAGTACGCCCTCGAGCACTGGACCCGGATCCCGTGCGAGGTCGAGCTGGCGCACGAGTTCCGATATCGCGACCCGGTGGTCAACGACCGCACCCTCGTCGTGGCGATCTCGCAGTCCGGCGAGACGATGGACACACTGATGGCGGTCAAGCACGCGCGAAACCTGGGCGCTCGCGTCATCGCCATCTGCAACACCCATGGCTCGACCATCCCGCGTGAGTCGGACGCGGTCCTCTATACCCACGCGGGTCCCGAGATCGCGGTCGCCTCGACCAAGGCCTTCCTGGCACAGATCACTGCCTGCTACATCCTGGGTCTCTATCTCGCTCAGCTGCGGGGCGGCACCTTCGCCGACGAGGCACAGGCTGTGATGAAGGACCTGCACGAGATGCCCGCCAAGATCCAGACCGTCCTCGACGATCTGGACCGGGTCCGCGAGGTCGCCCGGTTCATGGCCGACACCCGGTCGGTCCTGTTCCTGGGTCGTCACGTCGGCTATCCGGTGGCCCTCGAGGGCGCTCTCAAGCTCAAGGAGCTGGCCTACATCCACGCTGAGGGCTTCGCAGCGGGCGAGCTCAAGCACGGGCCCATCGCCCTGATCGAGGCCGGACAGCCTGTTTTCGTCATCGTGCCCTCGCCCAGCAGCGAGCACGGTCTGCACGGCAAGGTCGTGTCCAACATCCAGGAGATCCGTGCCCGTGGAGCCCGGACCATCGTGATCGCCGAGGAAGGCGACGAGGACGTCGTCCCGTTCGCTGACGTGATCATCCGGGTCCCGGCGACGCCACCGCTCCTGGCGCCACTGGTGACGACCGTCCCTCTGCAGGTCTTCGCCTGTGAGCTGGCCGCGGCCAAGGGCCTGGACGTGGACCAGCCGCGCAACCTTGCCAAGTCCGTCACGGTCGAATGACGCTGGCGATCAGATAACCATGGGGCCGTCGTGATCATCGGGCTGGGGATCGACGTGGTCGACGTTGCGCGCTTCGGTCAGGTGCTCGGACGTACGCCGCGCCTGCTCGAGCGGCTTTTCACCGACTCCGAGCGTTCGCTGGGGCTCAACTCCCTGGCGGCCAGGTTCGCAGCCAAAGAAGCGCTGGCCAAGGCGTTGGGCGCGCCGGCGGGTCTGCACTGGACCCACGCCAGCGTCGTGAATGACGACGAAGGCCGGCCACACCTGAAGATCTGGGGCAGCGTCGAGGCACGTGCGGCCGAGCTGGGTGTGCACGAGCTGCACGTCTCGCTCTCCCACGATGCCGGCATCGCCTCAGCCGTCGTGATCGCCGAGGGTTGAGGCGACCATGATCCGCGCGTATGCCGTGTCCTCCGTCCGCGAGGCCGAAGCCGCTGCGATGTCCGGGTTGGGCGAAGGCGAGCTGATGTCACGTGCCGCCGCTGGCCTGGCTGCGGTCGCGTCCGCCCGACTTGGTGCCCCCGGTGGGCGACGGATCGTCGCGCTGGTCGGGGCCGGCAACAATGGCGGAGATGCGCTCTTTGCCTCGGCCCTCCTCGCGCGCGAAGGTGCCGCCGTAGTGGTGCTGAAGATCGCCGAGCCGGTGCACGAGGCCGGGCTCCTTGCCGCCCGCGAGGCCGGTGTCGTGGTGCTCAGCGCGGTGGGTGGGGATGCAGATTCTGAGGTCGCGTCCGCGTTGGGTCGGGCCGAGCTGGTCATCGACGGAATCGTGGGGATCGGCGGGCACCCGGGGCTGTCGCCCGAGATCGACGGACTGCTGCGCGGGGTGAGTGACACGGCATACGTGCTGGCGGTCGATCTGCCCAGCGGCGCGGACCCGAACGGCGAGGTGGCCGTTCACTCCTGTGTGTTCGCCGACGAGACAGTGACCTTCATCGTGCCCAAACCGGTCCACCTGCTGCCGGCCACCGAGCCTGCGGTCGGACGGCTCACGGTCGTGGACATCGGTGTGTCGATCGACGGCCCGCCGGCGGTCGAGCGGGTCACCCACGACGACGTCTCGAGGCTCTGGCCCCGTCCAGGGCCCGGGGACGACAAGTACACCCGTGGTGTGCTCGGGATCGTCGCCGGCGGCGAGAACTACACCGGGGCAGCGCTGCTGGCGGTCACGGCGGCGGTCTGCTCAGGCGCAGGGATGGTGCGCTACGTCGGCCCCTCAACGCCGACCCTGCTGGTTCGCTCCCGGGTTCCCGAAGCCGTTATCGGCTCGGGTCAGGTGCAGGCGTGGCTCATCGGGCCGGGCGTGGACGTCGCGGACGACTCCGACGAGGGCAGGGCGCAACGAGCCGCGGCGCAGTCGGCGCTGGACTCCGGCCTGCCCTGTGTCGTCGATGCGGGCGGTCTCGACCTCATTGTCGAACCGCGTTCCACCCCCACACTGCTCACGCCCCATGCTGGTGAGCTTGCCCGTCTGCTGAGCCGACTCGATGTCCTGGTGGATCGAGCCACGGTGGCTGGTGCGCCGGTGGCCCACGCCCGGCGCCTGGCCGACCTGACGAACAGCACCATCCTGCTCAAGGGCGCGACGACGCTGGTGGTGCCGTCCGCCGCGTCGGATCTTGCGGTGCGATCACAGGCCGACGCGCCGGCGTGGCTGGCAACCGCTGGATCGGGAGATGTGCTGGCCGGGCTGGCGGGGACGCTGCTCGCCGCAGGGCTGTCGCCGTTGGACGGCGGCAGCGTCGCCGCGCTGGTTCACGGGCTGGCTGCAGATGCGGCGAACCCCGGTGGGCCAGTGCGCGCTCTGGATGTGGCTCAGGCCATACCCGGGGTGGTAGCCGGCTTGTTGGCGCGCCCGACTGCCCGACCCTGAGACACTTTCACGATGACGTACGAGATTCACGGATCCCCTGCCGGCTTGGCCCGTGCTGACGGTGCTGTGCCTGCCGGTGGCCGGGCGCCTGCACGGGCCACCGTGGATCTGGACGCGATCCGTCGCAACGTCGAGGTTCTGCGTGAGCACGCTGGGTCAGCCGCGGTGATGGCTGTCGTCAAGGCCGATGGCTACGGACACGGGATCGTGCCCAGCGCCAGGGCCGCCCTGGCTGGCGGTGCCACGTGGCTGGGGGTCGCCCACCTCAACGAGGCGATGACATTGCGGGACAGCGGAATCCAGGCCCGGGTCCTGTCATGGTTGCACGTTCCCGGGACAGATTTCGAGGCTGCAGTTGCCGCCGACGTGGATCTGTCGGTGTCTGCGCTGTGGTGCCTGTCCGAGGTGGCCGACGCGGCCCGGGCCCTTGGGCGCACGGCCCGGATCCATCTCAAGGTCGATACCGGGCTTGGTCGCAACGGGGCCTTCGGCGATGACTGGCCGATCCTGCTCCACGCCGCCCGCAGCCTCGAGGCCGAGGGCGCTGTCCGAGTCGTCGGGGTGTGGTCGCATCTCGTCTACGCGGACAAGCCGGCCCATCCGACCAACCGCTCGCAGCAGGAGCGATTCGTGCAGGCCGTGCACGACGCCGAAAGCGCGGGGTGCGACCTTGAGGTTCGGCACCTGGCCAACTCCGCCGCCACGTTGACCAATCCCGCCGCTGCTTTCGACCTGGTTCGGCCAGGGCTGGCCGTCTACGGTCTGTCGCCGGTCCCGGCGCTGGGCGGTCCGTCAACGTTCGGGCTGACGCCGGCGATGACGCTGAGTGCTGATCTCGCTGCCACCAAACGGATTCCGTCCGGGCAGGGCCTCAGCTACGGACATGATTACGTCACCACGCAGGACACGATCGTGGGTCTGGTGCCGATCGGCTACGCCGACGGCATCCCGTGCAGTGCCACAAACGTGGGGCCGGTGAGCCTGGCGGGCGCGCGGCATACGGTCTCCGGGCGGGTCTGCATGGACCAGTTCATCGTCGACCTCGGCCCCCGGAGCGAGGCTCGGGCGGGGGACGTGGTGACCCTGTTCGGCCCCGGACAGTCGGGGGAGCCGACGGCGCAGGACTGGGCGCAGGCGACGGGGACGATCTCGTACGAGATCGTCACGCGCATCGGGGCCCGAGTGCCCCGGATCCACGTCGGGGGCAAGCAATGATCCGGACTCGCCGGAGGACCCTCACCGGCCTCGGCGTAGGACTTTCCGCGGCGGCCGCTACGGCTGCAGTGGGTGTTGTTGCCGATCGACTGGTCCGTGCCCGTCAGACGGCCAGGGCGTTGGACTCCCTTGATACATACGAAGAACAGGCAAGTGCCGAAGTCGTCGTCATCGCCACCGACGGCGTCGAGCTTCATGTTGAGATCGACGAACCTGAGGGCCGGCCCGCGGCGGCGCCCAACGGCGTGCCTGTGCCAACGGTGGTGTTCTGTCACGGCTACACCTTGAGCTTGCGCAGCTGGGTGTTCCAGCGACGTGCGCTCAAGGCCGCGGGATATCGCGTGGTGCTCTGGGACCATCGGGGTCACGGGCAGTCAGGGGCCGGGTCCAAGGAGTCCTACGACGTCGACCAGCTCGGGCACGACCTGGGTGCGGTCATAAGCCAGGTCGTGCCCGAGGGCCCGTTGGTCCTGGTCGGTCACTCCATGGGCGGAATGACGTTGATGGCCCTCGCCATTCACCAGCCCGAGCTCATCAAGGAACGCGTTCTTGGGGTGGCGTTCGTGGCCACCAGCCCAGGAGGCCTTTCGGCGGTCTCGTGGGGTCTTGGAAGCATGCTGGGCAGGGCCGTGCACCGGTTGGGGCCGGTCGCCGTTGGCCAGCTCGCGGGCCGGCAAGGTCTGGTCAACGCGGCGCGCCGGGCTGGACGCGATGTCGAGGAGTTCCTGGTCGATCGCTACTCGTTCGCCTCGCCGGTGCCGCTGAGCATCGTGCGGCTCACCGCCGACATGATCTTCGGGACGCGGATCGAGGTCATCTCCGAGTTCATGGAGACGTTCGAAAAGCACGACAAGCGTGAAGCCCTCGAGAAGTTCATCGGCGTGGAGACATTGGTGATCAACGGAGTCCAGGATCTGCTGACGCCGCCGCAACACAGCGAGGAGATCGTTCGGCTCATCCCTGGTGCCGAGCACGTCCTGGTCGACGATGCCGGCCACATCATCATGCTGGAGCACGGTGACGTGGTCAGCGAGCAGCTCCTGGCGTTGATCGCGCGCGCGCAACGTGCCGCGGCCGCGCACATCGACCTGCGCCGCAAACCGCGTGTCCGTCGACTGGTCACTGACCTGGCCAAGCGACGGCGGGTGGAGAAGGCCAAGGAACGCCACGACAATGTCTCGTGACAGCCGGTCTCTCGACAGCGTTTCGATGTCTCCGGAGGCCATCCACGTCTTCCGCCCGGCGGGTCACGTGATGCTCCGCACCGTCGATGACACGCACGCATGGGGGGCCAGGCTCGGTGCTCTCCTCAAAGCCGGAGACCTGCTCCTGCTCACCGGCGATCTGGGCGCCGGCAAGACGACGCTGGCACAAGGCATTGCCGCCGGCCTCGGGGTACGTGGCCCGGTGACCTCACCGACGTACGTCATAGCCCGGGTGCACCCGTCGATGACCGGTGGACCGGATCTCGTGCATGTCGATGCCTATCGGCTGGGCGGGCTCGCGGAGCTCGATGACCTGGACCTCGATGCGTCCCTTGAATCGGCCGTCACGATAGTCGAGTGGGGTCATGGCGTTGCCGAAGACCTCAGTGAGGGTTACCTCGAGGTGACGTTGCGCGGGCACGATGCCCGGACCGTGGACCTCGTCGGCCATGGTGCGCGATGGACCGGCCCGGCAACCGTGGCAGCGCTCGACGACCTCGTCTCGTTAGCCTGAACCCGTGCTGCTGCTCGCGATCGACACCGCCACCTCCGCCATCACCGTCGCACTGCACGACGGTGAGAAGGTGCTTGCCGAGTGCATCACGCTGGACGCTCGGGGCCACGGCGAGTACGTCGCGCCAGGGATCGCCGAGGTGCTGACCAAGGCGGGCCGTGCTCCGGCCGACGTCAGCGCGGTGGTCGTCGGCACCGGCCCAGGGCCGTATACCGGGCTTCGCATTGGCTTGGTAACGGCTCGAACCTTTGCCTTCGCCCGGGGCGTGCCCGTGTTCGGGGTGTGCAGCCTTGACGCAATGGCCCACCAGGCGTGGTTGGAGGATGTGTCGGGTGCTCTAGGTCAATCTTGTGTCGTGGCAACCGATGCGCGACGCAAAGAGGTCTACTGGGCTCGCTACGAGATCTCCGGTCGAGGGGTGAAACGCCTTGGCGAACCGATGGTGGCCAAAGCAGCCGTGATCGCCGACGAGGTGCGAGGACTGCCGGTCATCGGACGAGGTGCCGTCCTGTATGCCGAGTCGCTCGGTCCCCGCATGGGCCCGCTCGATGTCAGTGCCGGCGCACTTGCTGACCTGGCAGCCCGGATGCTGGCAGCTGGTCAGACGTTGCCCGAGCCCGAACCGATGTATCTGCGTCGCCCGGATGCGGCGCCTCCGCCGCCACGCAGGCCGGCGTTGCCATGACGCTGCCTCAGACAGACCAGCCTTCGACAGCTCTCCGCGAGATGACCTGGCGCGACATCCCTGTCCTGGCCTTGCTCGAGCTGGAGCTGTTCGCCGAAGACGCGTGGTCGGAGCAGACCTGGTGGGCGGAGCTGGCCGGTCGCCCACGTCGTGCTTATGTCGTCGGTGAGCACGGGGGCGCTGTCGTTGGCTACGCCGGTGTAGACCGTGGCGGCGAGGTTGCAGACGTGATGACGATCGCGGTCGCTTCGTCAGTGCAGTCCCGGGGTTTGGGCGCGGTGCTGATGGACTGGCTGATCGCTGAGGCACGGCGTGGTGGCGCAAAACATCTGATGCTGGAAGTTCGGGCGGATAACGTTGCGGCACAGCGGCTCTACTCAAAGGCGGGCTTTGTGATGACGACCGTGCGACGCAGGTACTACCAACCGGCGAACGTTGATGCGCAGATCATGAGGTTGACGCTGTGACTGGCGGCCCGCTGGTTCTCGGCATCGAGACATCCTGTGACGAGACTGGCGTCGGGATCGTCCGCGGTCAGATCCTGCTCGCCGACGCGGTCGCCAGCAGTGTCGAAGAGCACGCGCGCTTCGGCGGCGTGGTGCCCGAGGTGGCCAGCCGCGCCCACCTCGAGGCCATGGTCCCCACGATCGAGCGAGCCTGCCGCGAGGCTGGCGTTCGGCTCGATGATCTGGACGCGATCGCCGTCACGGCCGGCCCGGGGCTGGCTGGCGCTCTGCTGGTGGGCGTGGCTGCGGCCAAGTCGCTCGCGGTGGCTTTGGGCAAACCGCTCTACGGCGTCAACCACCTCGCCGCCCACGTCGCAGTCGATATCGTCGAGCATGGACTGCTGCCCGAGCCGACCATCGCGTTGCTGGTCTCTGGCGGGCACTCCAGCCTCCTGCTCGTCCCGGACGTCACCCATGACGTGCGATCGCTCGGTAGCACCATCGACGATGCTGCGGGCGAGGCCTTCGACAAGGTGGCAAGGGTCCTCGGGCTGCCGTTTCCTGGGGGACCGCACGTGGATCGGGTTGCCACAGAAGGCAACAGAGCCTTCGTGGCGTTCCCTCGCGGCCTGACCTCGGGCAAGGACATGGCGCGGCACCGTTACGACTTCTCGTTCTCTGGCCTCAAGACGTCCGTCGCACGCTGGGTCGAGGCGCGCGAGCGGGCGGGTGAGCCCGTGCCGGTGGCGGACGTCGCCGCCAGCTTCCAAGAGGCGGTCGTCGACGTGTTGACGCGCAAGGCGGTCCTGGCCTGCCAGGAGCATGGCGTCGATCACCTGCTCATCGGCGGTGGCGTCGCGGCCAACACGCGACTGCGAGCCATGGCCCAGCAGCGATGCGACGCTGCGGGCATCCGGCTGCGGTTGCCTCGAGCCGGTCTGTGCACCGACAACGGAGCGATGGTCGCCGCACTTGGCGCTCAGATGGTGGCCAGGGGTCGCAGCGCGTCAGCCCTCGATCTTCCGGCCGACTCGTCGATGCCCGTAACTCTGGTGCAGGCATGACTCCCCTCCACCTACAGAAGTCCGTCCCGATGCCGGTCATTCTCGACGTCGACACCGGTGTCGACGACGCGTGTGCGCTGCTGTTGGCAGCACTGCACCCGCAGGTGGATCTGCGCGCGGTGACCTGCGTCGGTGGCAACGCCAGCGTGGACCAAGTACTCCGCAACACCTTGATGGTCCTCGACGTCGCCGGCCGGGCGGATGTTCCGGTCGCTCGCGGCGCAGCCAGACCGCTTCTCGAACCCTCGAGCGATGCCCTGCACGTCCACGGCGATGACGGTTTGGCGGACCTTGGCTGGCCTTCCTCCGACCGTCATCCCGACGATCGACACGCGGTGGAGCTGCTTCGGGACCTGCTGTGCGCTGCCGCAGAAGGAGGGCCGGAAGGACGAATCACGTTGGTGCCGCTGGCTCCTCTGACCAACATCGCCCTGCTGCTGCGCACCTATCCAGAGGCCGCTGCCGGCTTGCGTGAGATCGTATTCATGGGTGGGGCGGCAAACATCGGCAATGCCACCGCCTCCGCCGAGTTCAACGTGTGGCATGACCCCGAAGCGGCAGCAATCGTCCTCGAATCGTCGGCTGAGCTCGACATCCCCGTCGTCATGTACGGCCTGGACGTCTTCTATGACGTGAGAATCAGCCGTATGGGGGCCAAGCAGCTCATCGCGGTGGGTGGGCGTGGACCGGCCGAGCTTGCCGGGCGGCTGATCGACTTCCAGTGCAGTCGTTTCGGTCAGCCCGATGCGACCATCGGAGATGCGGGAGCGGTGTGCGTGGCGATCGATCGCGCGGGTGTGACCACGTCACGTCTGCCGGTCCGGGTTGAGCTGGCAGGAACCTACTCGCGCGGCCGCACCGTTGTCGACCGACGCGAGTGGTCGGGGGACGTGTCCCACGATGCTCCTGTGCCTGCACCGACAACGGTGCAGGTCGCGCTGTCAGTGGACGCTGAGCGCTACGCCGACTTGTGGTGGCGCACCGTCAACATCGCGACTCACTGATGGGTCGCGTCGTCGTTGTGGGGTCCCTCAATGTCGATCTGGTGACGCGGGTCGAGCGGCACCCGAAGCCGGGTGAGACCGTCGTTGGCAGTGGGCTGGAGCGGTGGGCTGGTGGGAAGGGGGCAAACCAAGCGGTCGCCGCCTCGGCGGCAGGTGCTGCCGTGGTCATGGTCGGCTGCGTCGGGTCGGATGAGGCTGGATCTGCCTACGTCGCACGACTGTCGGCGTTGGGTATCGATGTCTCAGGCATCCGCGCTCAGCCTGACTGCGTCACGGGCCATGCGCTCATCACGGTTGACGAGGCTGGCGAGAACTCGATCGTCATCGTAGCCGGCGCCAATGCCGCGGTCACCGTTGCTGATCTCGCCGTCCTGGACTCGGTAGGCCCTGGCGACGTCGTGCTGCTGCAGCTGGAGGTGCCGCTCCTTGTCGTCGCCGCCGCCGCGCGACGCGCGTCCAACAGGGGTGCCAGGGTCGTTGTGAACCTGGCTCCGTACGCCGCGTTGCCACCCGACATCGTCGCCCTCGCCGACCCACTGGTGGTCAACGAGCACGAAGCCCTGATGCTGGCAGACTCGGAGGCTGTGCCAGCGTCATTGATCGTGACTTTCGGGGCGGCGGGCGCAGCGTGGGATGGTGACCAGCTGATCGGCCCCGTTGTCGAAACGTCCGAGGTGCTCGACACCACGGGGGCGGGTGACGCGCTCTGCGGAGCGCTGTGTGCCGCGTTGGTCGCGGGAGCCGGACGCCATGAGGCTTTGCGGGCTGCCCTGATTGCTGGCGCTGAGACAGTCAAGCATGTGGGGGCACAGCGCGATCCGTGGCTGTGAGTCACTAACTCCCAAGTCTGGGTGTTGTGGCAGGATCGCCAGCGTGAATCCGTCGACGGCTTTGGCCACGGTTGTGGTGGATGAGCTGGTGCGCCATGGAGTCCGCGAGGCCGTCCTGTGTCCAGGCTCCCGCTCTGCCCCGTTCGCTTACGCACTGCAGGACGCCGACCGGGCAGGCCGTCTGCGCCTGCACGTCCGTGTGGACGAGCGCTCCGCGGCGTTCCTGGCTCTGGGTCTGGCCAAGCTCACGCGCCGCCCTGTGCCGGTGTTCACGACATCAGGCACTGCGGTCGCCAACCTCCACCCTGCTGTCCTTGAGGCCAGCCACGCTGCCGTGCCACTTATCGTCGTCAGCTCAGACCGCCCCCCAGAGCTGCAGGGGACCGGGGCGAGCCAGACGACTGACCAGAGCGGCCTTTTCGGCACTGCCGTCCGCATGTTCCACCAGTTTGGTGCGCCAGAGAACCGCGACGGCCAGAATGCCGTGTGGCGCTCCGTCGTGGGCCGGCTCTGTGTGGCAGCGACAGGGACGGGCAGGTTGGACGCCGGGCCGGTGCATCTCAACGTGCCGCTGCGTGAGCCGTTGGTTCCCGATGTGCTGGTGCCCGATGTGGCTCCCGTGGCCGGATGGCCTGAAAGCCTCGATGGCCGTGACGAAGGCGCCCCGTGGGTCAGAGTGCAACCGTTGCGTGGGCAGGGCGAACCCTTCGCGCTTGTTCCCAAAACCCTTGTGCTGCTTGGTGATCTGCCTGACCCGTGCATGGCCGTCCAGGTGATGGAGCTGGTTGCGGCTGCGGGGTGGCCTGTCATCGCTGAGCCGTTCGGTGCCCATGACCGCAGCGCCCAGGTTCCTCATGGCCCGCTGCTGCTCACCGCCGGTGAGTGGCTGTCGCGGCATCTGCCTGAGCGGGTGCTCGTCGTGGGGCGGATCACGCTCTCCCGCGCAGTGGGCGCGCTGTTGCGAAACCCCGCCGTAGCTGTTGAGATCGTTGCGGCGCGGTCGAGCTGGCCCGATCCCTCGCATGTTGCGTCGATCATCCATCCGTTCGAGGCGTTGGGTGCATCCGTCATCAAGGGCAGACAGGTCGATGAGCAGTGGGCGCGGGACTGGTTGGACGCTGGCGAGCTGGTCGCCAAAGCAGCCGAGGCGGTTATCGCCCAGTCGTGGCCGAGCGGGCTTGCCATTGCGGCCGCGGTCCTTGCCGAGCTGCCCCCGGATGCAACGCTCTTCGTCGGATCATCCAACTCGGTCCGCGACGTCGACCTGGCGTTGTCTCCGTCGCTGAGAAGCGCACCGCTCACCATCGTGGCCAGCCGCGGACTGGCTGGCATCGACGGCTGTGTGTCGACCGCCATCGGCATCGCGCTCGCGCAGCCCGGGCGACCGGCATACGCGCTCATGGGCGACCTGACTTTCCTCCACGACAGCAACGGCTTGCTCATTGGTCCACGCGAGCCGCAACCCAGCTTGACCATCGTCGTCACCAACGACGACGGAGGTGGCATCTTCACCCTGCTGGAGCCCGGGGAGCCAAACAGGGCAACAGATTTCGAGCGTGTGTTCGGCACACCGACGGGTGTCTCGATCGTTGACACCTGTCGTGCTCATGGCGTCGAACACGTTCTGGCCTCCAGTGCGACCGACCTCAGCGCCGTCGTCGGACAGCGCCCCGACGGACTCCGCGTCGTTGAGGTGCGGGTCGACCGCTCGGTGCACCGCGACCTTCACGCCAACCTGAGGGCCGCCACGGCGAACGCTTTGCGCTAGCCACCAGTCGGTCAAGACGGTCAGAACGGTGGTGGCGGGTAGTCGTCGATGGTGGCAGCGGTCGCGGTGGGGTGTTGGCTCTGGTTGGGTCGTGGTGTGCCCTCGTCGCGCTGGGTTGGCCAATGGTGTTGTGGTCGTTGTGGGGTGGCGGGCGCGAGGGCTTGGGCCCATGCGATTTCGTCGAAGATGTTGAGGT
>DASRVZ010000114.1:0-3564 GCA_035654835.1 Dermatophilaceae bacterium
ATCCATAGGAATCGGGGTGGGCGGCAACGTCTCGGAACCTCCGGGGCCGCGGCTGACGGATCAAGAGACCCAGCACCCCATGCCCGCGAGGAGGATCTCCGATTGCCTCCTGCTCCTCCTGACTGAGTCCGTGGGCCACGAACTCCACGACGTGCTCGCCGTCACCGCCAAGCACACCCAACGCCCCGTATCTGGCGTCGACGAGCTCACAGGCGCAACGCACGATCCTGGATAGAACGTCAGCCAGATCGAGGTCTGCTGACACCGCCAGCACGGCGTCGAGGAGGGCTGCCAGACGTTCTTGGGCACGATCCGATGCTTGCGCACGATTGCGAAGATCCTCGAGCAAATCGTCCAGGTCGAACGCCTCAGTAGCCAACCCCGTCGGCGGTGTCCCGCCTTTGCTCAGCTCGGACTCCCTCGGTTCGGACTCCACACTGGTGATTCTAGGGCGTGTCCGCTCGATCGGGGTCGTCATGCGCACGATCGCGGGCGAGCACGCTGTATGCCGATCGCGCGCCGCCGGTTTGCACCAGCTGCGTGTCGTCGGGGCCGGAGACAGTCAGAACGTCACACGCTGCATGCTCGTGGCAGTACTGCCCGACGCGCACCGTGGCGTCAGGCGAATCGCGACCAACCACGAGGACTGCGGCGCCGCGGCTTCGCTCGACCAGCATCTGAGTCGCCTCACCCTCCACCGTCTCGAAGGTGCAAGGCACACGCCGCTGACGATGCAGAGCACGCAAGGCAACGGCGAACATCGCAACATCCATCTCGGCGCGCTCCTCAGAGCTGAGCCCGACGGGCAGTACCTGGATGAAGCGCACTCGGGCTGCGCGATGAACTGCTTCGCGTACGGCGGCACCCGCGACAAATGCGGCCATGCCGTCATTGACCAGACCGGCCACCACATCACGGGGGTGGTGCGGGGACTGTGCGCCCGCAGCTCCGGCGTTGGTTGGTGTCTGCATGGATACGATCGTGGACCCAATGTGCTGGGGGCATCAGGGGCGAAGGTCCCGACACAATAACTCCGTGGGGCGAGACGATAACTCTGTGGGGCGAGCAAAGGGACCTAGTGCCCTGTCCCCGCGCGCGCGGGGTGAGCAGTGTTGTAAGTACCCAGAAAGAAGAAGCCAATGGAGAAAGCAAAGAACGTCGAGGCCACTCCTCGAAGGGCCATCGTCGTCGGTGTCGACGGCTCACCAACCAGTGACCTGGCCGTGGACTGGGCCGCCGCGGAGGCCACCCGACGAAAGCTGCCCCTGCACATCATCCACGCGTTCTCCTTTGGCTATCCGAAGACGAAGACCGGTTTCCAGCACTCGGTCGATGCCCTACGGCAGATCGCTCGGGGTGTCCGTAAGGACGCCGTGGCCAGGGCGAGCAGCGCGAACCCGGATCTGACCATCACATGGGAGGAGTCACCATACGGACCGGCACCCACGCTGGTGGTCGCCTCAGAGACGGCGTCAACGGTCGTTGTCGGCGCCCGCGGTCTGAGCGCTGTGCGTGGTGTGCTCGTGGGGTCGGTCTCGCTGCAGGTCGCAACGCACGCCCACTGCCCTGTCGTCGTCGTTCATGACATGCCAACACCCCCTCCCGGGGCCCCCGTCGTCGTCGGTGTTGACGGATCGGCGTTGTCGACGAACGCGATCGCGTACGCCTTCGATCAGGCGTCTTCCCGTGGAGTTGGCCTGACCGTCGTCCACGCGTGGTGGCTGGAGTATGTCGAAGGCGCCGCTGCCGCCGCCGTCTGGACCGTCGACTGGCAACAGTTCGCGCAGGAAGAGGAGGCCCTGGTGGCCGAGTCACTGGCCGGCTGGCAGGACAAGTACCCCGAGGTCGAGGTGCGCCGTCACAGCGTTCGCGGGCTCCCGGTGGATGCTCTGGTACGCCAGAGTGAGAGCGCCTGCCTTGTGGTCGTGGGCACGCGTGGGCGCGGTGGCTTCAGGGGTCTCCTCCTCGGCTCGGTGAGCCAGGGCGTCATGCACCGGGCTCGGTGCCCCGTGGCCATCGTTCATCCCACCAAGGAGCTGCTGCACGAGGGGGACGACAGAATGATCGCCCGCGAGCATCGGCACCCCGTTCCCCCGGTGCGCGAACAGACCTGAACACACCAACCTGAGCTCGGGCAACAGCCACCGGCTGCGAGAAGCGGAGGATGCCATGGTCGCCACGATGACCTTCCTGGGAGCCACGGGAACAGTCACCGGTAGCAAGTTCCTTCTCGAGAGCGAAGGGCGCCGGACGATGGTGGACTGCGGTCTGTACCAAGGGGAGAGCACGTGGCGTCGCCTCAACTGGAAACCGCTGCCCGTCGACCCCGAGTCGATCTCCGACGTCGTCCTCACCCATGCTCACCTGGACCACTGCGGCCACCTGCCGGCCCTGGTACGAGGAGGGTTCGCCGGGCCGACGTGGTGCACACAGGGCACCGCGGCACTGGCTTCCATCGTTCTGCGCGACAGCGCCCACCTCCAGGAGGAGGACGCCGAGAATGCTCGACTCGGAGGGTTCTCCCGGCACGACCCACCCCGCCCGTTGTACGACGCCGCCGACGCCGAGACGGCGATCAGGTCGTTCAAGCCGGTGGACTACCACCAGCACCTCGACCTGGACTCCGGTGTGGGTCTCACACTGAGCCGGGCCGGGCACATCCTGGGTTCAGCCACCGCCCTGGTCACGATCGGTGGCGGGAGTGTCCTGTTCTCAGGGGATCTCGCCCACAAGATCCTGGCTGACACCATCCGTCGGACCGTGTTGCGCGGCGGCTCGGTTCTTATCCCTGCCTTTGCCGTGGACCGGACCGAGCTGGTGTTGCACGCGCTCAGCCAGATGACGGCATCAGGCGACATCCCCGCGCTGCCGGTGTATGTGGACAGCCCGATGGCCCTCGCCGCACTCGACGTCTATCGCAGCTCCTCCATGCGCGAGGAGCTGCGTCCTGACCTGCGCGCGCGGTTGGTGGACCTCCCCAACCTGCATACGGCGCGCAGCCCCCAGGAGTCGATGTTGCTGAACGAGCCACTGACCCCTTCGATCATCATCTCCGCATCGGGCATGGCGACCGGCGGCCGTGTGGTCCATCACCTGCAGCACCTGCTGCCCGACCGGCGCAATACCGTGATCCTGACCGGCTATCAGGCAGTCGGCACGCGAGGTCGCCTGCTGGCTGACGGCGCAACGGAGCTCAAGATGTATGGCGGCTACGTCCCGGTTCGCGCCGAGGTGGTCGTCGACCATGGGTTCTCCGTCCATGCCGATTCCACCGAGCTGCTCGCCTGGCTCTTGGAGCTGCCCACGCCTCCTGAGACCGTGTACATCGTCCACGGCGAGCCCGAGTCCTCGCGCGCCATAGCCACCATGCTCCGGAGCCAGACGGGCTGGTGCGTTGTGGTCCCGCACCTCGGCGAGAAGGTTCGGGTCGGCTGAGCAACCCGCCCTCCCCAACGCGGTCCGGGGAAGGACATCGTGATCGATGTCCTTCCCCGGATGGCTCCTGAATGCTGTGTCAGCTCAGGTGCGAGGTCTTCACCGACTCCGTCACGGTCACGAGTCCGG
>DASRVZ010000115.1:0-11283 GCA_035654835.1 Dermatophilaceae bacterium
CTTCGCGTACCTGGTGGTGACCTCGGCACGAGACTTCATCGACAACCCATCTCTCATGCCCCAACAGCGTCACCGTTTCGCGGGCATTCCTACGTGAGGCACGGAGAGCGTTTCGCGGGCAGTTTTCGTGAGTCTCGTCGCTTCCTCGTGCGGGCATGCGCCGGCGCTAGACTTCCCTTCGCCATGGGCGCAGCGTCTCCACCGGTCTCGCGCCCGTCCCACACCGCACTTCTAGGACGCCGTGACTTCACTCGAGCCATGCACCGATCCTCCATCGGCGGTGCCCGATCAGCCGCGCTGGGGTCAGACCGCGGCCGACTATCTCGCGTTGACCAAACCGCGCATCATCGAGCTGCTCCTGGTGACGACGTTCCCCACGATGTTCCTGGCCCAACGCGGGCTGCCACCGGTGTGGCTCATCGCAACGACCCTGGTCGGTGGCACGTTGTCTGCTGCCGCTGCCAACACGTTGAACTGCTATCTGGACCGCGATATCGACTCGGTCATGCATCGCACCAAGAACCGGCCGCTGGTCACCGGTGCGATCTCTCCATCGGCCGCCGTGCGTTTTGGCGTGGCGCTCACGGTGATCTCGACGCTCTGGCTCGGACTCCTGGTGAACTGGCTTTCCGCAGCCCTTTCCCTGGGCGCCATCGTGCTCTATGTCGGCTTGTACACGATGTTGCTCAAGCGCCGCACGTCCCAGAACATCGTGTGGGGAGGCGCTGCAGGCTGTATGCCGGTCCTCATCGGCTGGTCTGCCGTCACCAACTCACTTGCGTGGCCGGCGCTGGTGCTCTTCATGACCATCTTCTTGTGGACGCCGCCGCACTACTGGCCGTTGTCGATGCGTTTCAAGGACGAGTACGAAGCCGCCGGGGTGCCCATGCTCCCGGTCGTGACTCATGACGCGGCGGTGGCTCGTCAGGTCGTGCTCTACAGCTGGGCAACTGTGGCAACGTCCTTGACGTTGGTGCCGATCGCCTCGATGGGCTGGATCTATCTGGTCGCGGCCGTGCTTTCGGGTGGCGTGTTCCTTCTGGAGGCACACAGACTTCTGAACCGCGCCGAGGCCGTCGAGAATGTCACTGTCGCCTCGTTGAAGCCGATGCGGTTGTTCCACTACTCGATCAGCTATCTGACGATCTTGTTCCTCGCTGTCGCGGTCGACCCGCTGCTACACCTCGCGCTTCCCTGGGCCTAGCGCTTCCGCAGGCTCAGCGGCGGCGCAGGCTCAGGAGGCCGTAGGTGAGTGAGACCGTCAGGAGGCTGGCGCCGAGCATGTGGACCATGACGAGCACCTCGGGCAGTCCGGTGAAGTACTGCGTGTAGCCGACGAGGCCCTGCAGCACCGTGACCCCCAGGAGCGCGTGCCAGAACCGCCGAGGTCGTGGGTCGGTCGCTGTCAGGTGCACCGCCAACAGGACGGCGGCGACGAGTCCGACGAAGAGCATCACCGTGTCGGCGTGCAACCACGAGATCGTCCGCGGGTCGAACCCGAAACGTGGTGTCGCGGCATCGCCCGAGTGCGGGCCGGACCCGGTAACCACCGTCCCCAGCATCAGGACGAGCGCACCCAGCCCGACCGTGACCCACGCCAGTAGCCGGATCTCCTTGCGCACCAACGCAACGGGGGGCTCGTCACCTTCGCCGACGCGATACAGCAGATAGGCCGACAACGAGACGAGGACCATCGAGGCCAGGAAGTGGGCGGCAACGAGGGCAGGGTTGAGGCCCGTGAGCACGGTGATTCCGCCCAGGATCGCCTGCAGCAGCACGCCGACCAAGGGCAGCACGGAGATTCGGAGCAGGGCTCGACGACCAGGCGCCCAGCGCCATACCGCGACGATCACCAGCAGCGCCGCGAGGCCGACTGCGCCGGTCAGGGTCCGGTTGCCGAACTCGATGAGCTTGTGAAATCCCTGTTCCTGGTGGGGGACCGGGACAAACGATCCCGGGACGCACTGTGGCCAGGTCGGGCAGCCCAGGCCCGAGCCGGTCAGCCGGACGAGCCCGCCGGTCACGACGATGCCGACTTCGAGAATCAGGTTGACCAGGAGGACTTTGCGCAGCCAGGGGTTGACCAGCTGTGGCATCAGTCGCTCCAGCGAAAGGTGCGTGATGCCAGCACCGTCGCCACCGTGCCCCACACGACAAGCACCAGGAGCGGTATGCCGGCTGGGCGCCCGTGGATGAAAGCCTCACGCAGCCCGTCCCCGAGCGCGCCGGAGGGAAGGAGCGCGGCGACGTGGGACAGCCCGGGCGGCATCTCGGTGCGCGGGACGATGACCCCGCCGAGGCCGAGGAGCAGGATCCAGAGCAGGTTGGCGAGTGCGAGCACGCCCTCGGCGCGCAAGGTGCCGGCTAGAAGCAGGGCGAGAGCAACGAACGCCCAGGTGCCGAACAGACCGAGGAGAACCGCGGCGAACAGCCCCGTCCACTGAGGGTGCCACCCCAACGCCAGACCCAGGCCGCCGATCACGACGCCCTGAAGTAGCTCGATCGTCAACACGGCCAGCGCTTTGGCGATGAGGAGTCCACCTCGACCGAGCGGACTCACGCCGAGCAGGCGCAGGACGCCGTACCTGCGGTCGAAGCCGGTGGAGATGGCTTGGCCCGTGAAGGCCGTGGAGATCACGGCCAGTGCCAGCACTCCGGGAACGGCCAGGTCGACGCGTCGGCCCGGGCCGAGCGAGGGGGACTGGCTCATGGCCAGACCCACCAGAGCCATGGCCGGAAGGATGAGGGCGACCAGCAGCTGCTCGCCGTTGCGCAGGAGCGTGCCGGTCTCGAAGCGGGTCTGGGCCAGGATCCGGTTGTGCGTTGGAGCGGCGGTGTCTGCTGGATCTGCAGTGTTGGTCATGCGGACTCCCGAGTGAGGGAGAAGTAGACATCCTCGAGCGAGCGTTCGCCGGTCAGCTCGGCGAGGCTGCCCTGGCCTATAACGCGCCCGCGGTTGACGATGACGATGTGATCGGCCAACCGTTGTGCCTCCTCGAAGGAATGAGTCGTGACGATGACGGCACAGCCTGAGTCCCGGGTCTCGCGCACCAGGTCCCAGACCTCGAGCCGGGCGTGCGGGTCCAGGCCCGCGGTCGGCTCGTCCAGGAAGGCGACCTCGGGCCTGCCCACGAAAGCTGCGGCGAGGGCGACCCGCTGCTTCTGCCCCCCGGACAGCCGACGGACCGTCGTGCCGCTGAAGGCGCCGATTCCGAGCCGGTCCACCAATGCATCGACATCGGCAGGGGACCGATGGAACGCAGCGAGGTGACGCAGCAGTCGCACCGGTTTGGTGGCATTGGGCAGCCCGCCATCCTGCAGCATGACCCCCACGCGGGCGCGGTGGTCGGCGCCGGCCCGCCAGGGGTCGACACCCAGGACGCGAACCTCGCCGGAGTCCGGCCGTTGAAGGCCCTCAGCGCACTCGATGGTCGTCGTCTTGCCTGCGCCGTTGGGCCCGAGGACTGCGGTCACCTGCTCGTGGTGAGCAGTCCAGGTCATCCCTTGGAGTGCAGGAGTCGCGCCAAAACGCTTGGCAAGATCGCGCACAGTCACGGCCTCGGTCACCGCCGGAGTCTAGTGCCCGACCGAGGTTAGGTAACCCTTACTAGAGTTGCACAGACGAATTAGGTCACACTACTGTTGTGTTTATCGCCGACCAGCATGCTTCCGACTGTACGGACGGGCCCAACCCCGGACCGCACGTTCTCGACGCGCGCACCCGCGACCGGGTCCGGCAGACGATCTCCGAGCAAGGCCCTCTCACCGCGGGCGCCGTGGCCTCACTTCTGGGCCTGACACCGGCTGCTGTCCGCCGTCACCTCGACGCGCTCTCCGAGCAAGGGGCAATCGAGGAGCGTGAGCCGGCCAATGCTGGTGGCGCAGGTCGCGGTCGCGGCCGACCTGCCCGTGCATACGTCCTTTCCCCAGCCGGTCATGCCGGCATGGGCAGTGACTACGACCACGTCGCCACATCGGCGCTGCGGTTTCTCGCAGACCACGCCGGCGCCGACGCGGTGGGCGAGTTCGCCCGCGAACGCAGCGCCGAGCTCGAACAACGCTATTCCGCGCAGCTAACCGCTGCCGGCGATGACGTCACTGTCCGCGCGGACGCACTTGCGGCGGCCCTGATCGCGGACGGATTCGCCGCCTCCACCCGACCTGTTGGACAGGGCACGCCCCTGGCCGGTGTGCAGCTGTGCCAAGGGCATTGCCCGGTCCAGCACGTCGCAGCAGAGTTCCCGCAGTTCTGTGACGCCGAGACCGACGCGTTCTCGCGCCTGCTCGGAGTCCACGTCCAACGCTTGGCGACGCTCGCCCACGGCGAGCACGTCTGCACCACGTTCATCCCCCTGAGTGTCGTCCACGCGACCACCTCTGATGAAAGGCCCTCGCGATGAGCATTATCGAAGAGCTCAACCCCGGACTGAAAGGCCTCGGAACCTACGAATACGGCTGGTCCGACAGTGATGCTGCCGGTATCTCGGCTCGTCGAGGCCTGAACGAAGAGGTCGTTCGCGACATCTCCGGCCGCAAGAACGAGCCCCAGTGGATGCTCGACGTCCGGCTGAAGGGCCTGAAGCTCTTCGGCAAGAAGCCCATGCCCAGCTGGGGTTCTGACCTGACCGGCATCGACTTCGACAACATCAAGTATTTCGTGAAGTCCACCGAGAAGCAGGCCACCTCGTGGGAAGAGCTGCCCGAGGACATCAGGAACACCTACGACCGTCTGGGCATCCCCGAGGCCGAGAAGCAGCGCCTCGTCGGTGGGGTGGCCGCGCAGTACGAGTCCGAGGTCGTCTACCACCAGATCCGTGAGGACCTGGCGGAGCAGGGCGTCATCTTCGTCGATACGGACACGGGCTTGCGTGAGCACGAAGACCTGTTCCGCGAGTACTTCACCTCGGTGATCCCGGTCGGTGACAACAAGTTCGCGGCCCTGAACACCTCGGTGTGGTCCGGTGGCTCCTTCATCTACGTCCCGCCGGGCGTCAAGGTCGACATCCCCTTGCAGGCCTACTTCCGGATCAACACCGAGAACATGGGTCAGTTCGAGCGGACCTTGATCATCGCTGACGAGGGCTCCTACGTGCACTACGTCGAGGGCTGCACCGCTCCGATCTACAAGTCGGACTCGCTGCACTCCGCAGTGGTCGAGATCATCGTGAAGAAGAACGCCCGCGTCCGCTACACGACCATCCAGAACTGGTCCAACAACGTCTACAACCTGGTCACCAAGCGTGCGACGTGCGCCGAGGGCGCCACGATGGAATGGATCGACGGCAACATCGGCTCCAAGGTGACGATGAAGTACCCAGCCGTTTTCCTCCTCGGAGAGCACTCCAAGGGTGAGACCCTGTCCATCGCCTTCGCCGGCGAGGGCCAGCACCAGGATGCCGGCGCCAAGATGGTCCACGCGGCCCCGAACACCCACTCCAGCATCATCTCCAAGTCCGTGGCCCGGGGCGGTGGGCGGACGTCATACCGCGGTCTCGTGCAGATCATGGCGGGTGCCCACGGAGCGTCGTCCAACGTGCGCTGCGACGCGCTGCTCGTCGACACCATCAGCCGCTCCGACACCTATCCCTACGTTGATGTCCGCGAGGACGACGTGACGATGGGTCACGAAGCCACGGTCTCCAAGATCGGTGACGACCAGCTGTTCTACCTGATGTCCCGTGGCCTCAGCGAAGAAGAGGCCATGGCCATGATCGTGCGTGGGTTCATCGAGCCCATCGCTCGCGAGCTGCCGATGGAGTATGCCCTCGAGCTCAACCGACTGATCGAGCTTCAGATGGAAGGAGCGGTCGGTTAATGACCGTCGCGCAAGAAACTGCCCCCCAATCACCTGAGACACAGCGACCCGGAGCCAAGGCCCACACGGACTCCTTTGCGTCCTTGGTCCCTGACCAGTCGCGTGCCGAGCGCCTGACCTCGTATGACGTTGCAGACTTCCCGGTTCCCGGCGGCCGCGAGGAGGACTGGCGCTTCACGCCGGTGGATCGTCTTGGCGGCCTCTTCCAGGTCGAGCCCACTGACGAGTCCCGGTTGACGTTCGAGGTCTCAGCGCCGCAGGGCGTTGAGATCGGCGAGGCCAAGGTCGGAGACTCTGTGTTCGGCTCTGTCCTGCGCCCGGCTGACCGCGCGTCGGCCGCCGCCTGGGCCGGCGCCGAGAAGGCAACCCTGGTGACCATCCCGAACGAGGTCGAGCTCAGCGAGTCCGTGCGGATCACGATCACCGGTGATCGGGGATCAGGCAAGCGACCACCGCGGGTCAACGGCCACCTGATCGTTGACGTCGGCCGGTTCTCCAAGGCGACCATCGTGCTCACCCACAAGGGTTCCGCCGAGTGCGCCACCAACGTGGAGCTGCGCGTCGGTGACGGCGCGGACCTGACGTTCGTCACGGTGCAGGAGTGGGACGACGACGCGATCCACCTCGCCCAGAACGATGCCCTCGTCGGCCACGACGCCAAGCTGAAGCACGTCACGGTCACTCTTGGCGGCGAGATCGTGCGGGTGTGCACCAGTGTCCGCTACTCCGGCCCAGGGGGATACGCCAACGCGATCGGCGTCTACTTCGCGGATGCGGGTCAACACCAGGAGCACCGCCTCTTCGTCGACCACGAGACACCCAACTGCGTCTCGAACGTCGAGTACAAGGGCGCGCTCCAGGGGGACTCCGCGCACACGGTGTGGATCGGTGACGTCCTGATCAGGGCGACTGCCGAAGGCACAAGCACCTACGAGCTCAACCGCAACCTCATCCTCACCGATGGCGCGAGGGCTGACTCCGTCCCGAACCTCGAGATCGAGACCGGCGAGATCATCGGCGCCGGACACGCGTCGGCGACCGGCCGTTTCGATGACGAGCAGCTGTTCTACCTGGAGTCGCGTGGCATACCGCAGGACGAGGCTCGCCGCCTTGTCGTTCGTGGATTCTTCGCCGACATCGTCAACCGCATCGGCGTTCCTGAGGTTCAGGAGCACCTGATGGCCGCGATCGATGCCGAGCTCTCCCTGTCGATCGGCCCGGCGTCGGTATGACTGAGACCACCGCCGTGACAGCGGACGTGACCGACGGATACGTCCGTGTCTGCTCGGTCGAGGACCTGCCGAAGGTTGGCGCTGTCCAAGTTGACGTCGACGGCAAAGCGGTCGCCGTCGTTCGTGACAGCGCAGGCGACATCCACGCGATCGATGACACCTGCAGCCATGCGAACGTCTCCTTGTCCGAGGGCGACGTGGAGGACAGCGCCATCGAGTGCTGGCTGCATGGCTCTCGCTTCGACCTGCGTACCGGCGAGCCCACCAGCCCACCGGCTATCACCCCCATTGATGTCTATCCCGTGAAGATCAACGGTGGCGACGTGTTCGTCTCCGTGACGAAGGAGCACTGAAACCCCATGGCAACACTGGAAATTCGCGACCTGCATGTCACGGTCGACACGGAGAACGGCGTCAAGGAGATCTTGCGCGGCGTGGACCTGACCGTGAAGGCGGGGGAGACCCACGCCATCATGGGCCCCAACGGCTCCGGCAAGTCGACCCTGGCCTACAGCATCGCCGGCCACCCGAAATACACCGTCACCCAGGGCACCGTGACCCTTGATGGTCAGGATGTCCTCGCGATGAAGGTCGACCAGCGTGCCCGCGCCGGGATCTTCCTCGCCATGCAGTACCCGATCGAGGTGCCCGGCGTCACGGTCTCCAACTTCTTGCGCACGGCCAAGACCGCGATCGACGGCGAGGCGCCCAAGCTGCGCCTCTGGGTCAAGCAGATGAAGGCTGCCATGGCTGAGCTGCGGATGGACCCCGATTTTGCTGACCGCAACGTCAACGAGGGTTTTTCCGGCGGCGAGAAGAAGCGCCACGAGATCCTCCAGATGGAGCTGTTGCACCCGAAGATGGCCATCCTCGACGAAACCGACTCGGGGCTCGACGTCGATGCGCTCAAGGTTGTCTCCGAGGGCGTCAACAGGGCTGCGGCGGGCGGTGACGTTGGCGTCCTGCTGATTACCCACTACACGCGGATCCTGCGCTACATCAAGCCAGACTTCGTCCACGTGTTCATCGACGGCAGGATCGTCGAGGAGGGCGGGTCTGAGCTCGCGGACCGCCTGGAGGACGAGGGTTACGACCGGTTCGTCAAGGTCGAGGCCTAGGTCCGGGATTGATGACCACCATGTCCGACGTCGCCTTGAGCAAGGCATTCACCGAGCAGGAGTCGGCCGCCATCCGCGGCGACTTCGCGATCTTGTCGCGCACGGTGCGCGGCGGAAAGCCGCTGGTGTATCTCGACTCCGGCGCGACATCGCACAAACCACGACAGGTGCTCGACGCTGAGCGCGCTTTCTACGAGCAGCACAACTCCGCAGTTCACCGCGGTGCACACCAGCTGGCCGAAGAAGCCACCGACGCCTATGAGTCCGCACGTGAGACCGTGGAGCGTTTCATCGGTGCGCAGACCCAGGAGGTGGTGTTCACCAAGAACGCCACTGAGGCCTTGAACCTCGTGGCCTACGCGTTCAGCAATGCCGCGGCTTCCGGCGCCATGGACGGTGCCGACCCGACGGTTGCTGAGAGGTTCGCGCTCGGCGTGGGCGACGAGATCGTCATCACCGAGATGGAGCACCACGCCAACCTCGTTCCGTGGCAGGAGCTGGCTCGCCGCACCGGCGCCACCTTGCGCTGGATCGGCGTCACTGATGATGGCCGCCTTGACCTGAATGACCTGGACACGGTCATCACCGACCGCACCAAGGTGGTGGCTTTCACCCATGTGTCGAACGTTCTCGGGACAATCAATCCGGTTGCCGCCATTGTGGATCGGGCTCATGCGGTCGGTGCACTGACCGTTCTGGATGCCTGCCAGTCAGTGCCGCACATGGCAGTTGACGTGGTCGATCTCGGCGTTGACTTCCTGGCCTTCAGCGGGCACAAGATGTTTGGTCCGATGGGAATCGGTGTCCTGTGGGGTCGCTACGACCTGCTCAAGGCCATGCCTCCGTTCCTCACGGGTGGCTCGATGATCGAGTTCGTCCACATGGAGAGCTCGACCTACGCCGCTCCGCCGCAGCGCTTCGAGGCGGGCGTCCCGATGGCTGCCCAGGCTGTTGGCCTGGCCGCAGCGTGCGACTACCTCAGCGACCTCGGCATGGATCGCGTGACCGCCCATGAGGAAGCCCTGACCGAGGCACTGCTCGCCGGTCTTGCGCAACGCCGCTGGGTCCGTGTGGTCGGGCCTGTCGACGGTCGGGACCGTTCTGGAGTGGTTTCATTCGTTGTCGAGGGGGTTCACCCGCACGATGTGGGTCAGATCCTCGACGATGCGGGAGTGGCCGTGCGGGTGGGCCATCACTGCGCTTGGCCGCTTCACCGTCGGATGAAGGTGACGTCGACCACTCGGGCCAGCTTCGCGGCATACAACACGATGGCTGAGGTGGACACGTTGCTGGCGACGCTCGATCGGGTGCCTGCAGTCTTCGGGGTGACGGTGTGAGGAACCTCTATCAGGAGATCATCCTGGAACACGCGAAACGGCCGCATCATGCCGGCCTGCGCGAGCCGTTCAATGCTCAGGTGCACCACATCAACCCCACCTGCGGCGACGAGATCACCCTGCGAGTACACCTCGTCGGCGAAGGTCCGTCGGCCGTGATAGCAGACCTGTCCTATGACGCGCTCGGTTGCTCCATCTCGACGGCCTCGACCTCGGTGCTGGCTGACGAGGTCATCGGCCACACCGTCGAGGAGGCGCTCACCTCGTTTTCCGCCATGCGGAGGATGCTGACGAGCAAGGGCACCGACCTCGGCGACGAAGATGAGATCGGGGACGGTGTCGCGTTCGTCGGTGTCTCGAAGTACCCCGCCCGGATCAAGTGCGCGCTGTTAGGCTGGAGCGCGTTCACGGATGCACTTGCCCAGGCCGGCGTCGATATCACGAAGTACGCCCTCAGCAGCAAAACCATCACGCGAAACACCCCGGAGACGACATGACTGACACGACCACAGATCACACCAACGAGGCGGCGTCAGCGCCCACCCCGCCCAATGTGGCCGACATCGAAGAGGCCCTGCGCGATGTCGTTGACCCTGAGCTGGGGATCAACGTCGTCGACCTCGGCCTGATCTACGGCGTCACGGTCGACCAGCACTCCCACGTCCTCATCGACATGACGCTGACCAGTGCCGCGTGCCCGCTGACCGACGTCATTGAGGACCAGGTCGCGCAGGCTCTCGAGGGCTTGGTGATCAGCCACCGGATCAACTGGGTCTGGATGCCACCGTGGGGTCCTGACAAGATCACGGACGATGGCCGCGAACAGCTGAGGGCGCTCGGCTTCAACGTGTGAGCCAGGCCGCCGCGAGACGTATCGAGGTCGACCCCGAGCGGATTGTGCTGTGGGTCAACGGCTTTGCCGAACGTCACGGTGAACTGACGTGGGCATGGACCGGGCCTTCGATGGCATCGGCTGGGACATCTTTGGTGTTGTCTGCGGCTGACGGTGCCACCGCGATCCTGGAGCCTTTCGTCCCCGGATCCTCCAGCGGATCCTCCGGCGGATCGTCTGCCGCGGGCGCGTCGGGTGGGCTCGACATGCTGGCCGGCTGGGCGGAGCCGCCGAATCACCTGGCGCTGGTCCTGGTCCGGCGCGGCGGTTATGCCGTGGGGCGTGGCGAGGGTCCGACGCTGGTTTCCCACAAGGTCGGGACGCGCTACGTGCAGTCGCGGACCGCGGCCGGCGGCTGGTCCCAGCAACGCTTCGCCCGCCGCCGCAAGAACCAGGCCGACGGGCTGGTCGGTTCCGTGATCGAGCACGCACTCAGAATCGTTCTTGCCTCGCCCAGCGACGCCCTGGTGGTCGGCGGGGACAAGGGACTCGTCCGTGACGTCCTGGCCGACGCAAGGCTGTCCAGCCTGGCGGAGCTGCCACGCAGGGAGCTTTTCGACCTGCCGGACCCCAAGCTTGTGGTTCTGGAACGAGCCCTGCGCCGTGCCCGCGCCGTGCGAATCACACTCTCCGAGTCCGACGCCGCTGTCGTCAACTACTCGACTGCTGTGTAGCGGTTGCAGAGGCGTCGGCCCTCATACGCCGACGTCGCGTCAGAACGGTGGTGGCGGGTAGTCGTCGATGGTGTCAGCGGTCGCGGTGGGGTGTTGGCTCTGGTTGGGTCGTGGTGTGCCCTCGTCGCGCTGGGTTGGCCAATGGTGTTGTGGTCGTTGTGGGGTGGCGGGCGCGAGGGCTTGGGCCCATGCGATTTCGTCGAAGATGTTGAGGT
>DASRVZ010000116.1:0-9707 GCA_035654835.1 Dermatophilaceae bacterium
GGCGGTTCCTCGGTGCGAAGGCGCAGGTAGCGCTCGAACTCGCGCGCGATCGCCTCACCGCTTGCCTCGGGCAGGTCAGCCGTGTCCTGGGCCTTCTCCAGGGAGTGCACGTACTCCGCCACCTCGTCATCAGACTGGGCCAGCTCGTCGACCGTGTCCTCCCACACCCTCGAGAGCTCGGGGAGATCGCCGTGCGGGATCGTCAGGTTGAGCAGCTCTTCCAGCTTGGTGATGAGCCCGAGGGTGGCCTTTGGCGAGGGAGTCCCGCTCGCATAGTGCGGAACCGCCGCCCAGCAGGACAGCGAGGGCAGATCCGCCTGACCGGCGGCGTCGGCCAACACTCCGACGATGCCGGTGGCGCCTTCATACTTGCTGGTTTCAAGGTCCAAGCGGTGGATGACGTCCTCGTGCTCTGACGTCGCGGTGATGAAGATCGGCCTGGTGTGTGGCACGTCGGCGAGCAGCGCGCCCAGCATCACGAACGTGGTGACACCGATCTGCCGTGCGTACTCGATCAGCTCGATGGTGAACGAGCGCCAGCGGGTCGACGGCTCGACTCCCTGGACGAGGATGATGTCGCGTCCCAGCAAGGTGGACGAGGCCAACAGGATGCGCGTGGTGGGCCAGCTGATGCGGCGCTTGCCATCCTCGACGACGACATGTGGTCGGTTGACCTGGAAGTCGTAGTAGTCCTCGGGATCGATGGCCGCTATGGGCTCGGCGTCCCACACCTCGATGAGGTGCTCGATCGCAGCTGTGGCCGCTTCGCCTGCGTCGTTCCAGCCCTCGAAGGCAGCGATCATGATCGGGTCGCGCAGTTCGGACACGTCCTCGAGCTCGATCACCAGGTGCCTCCCTCGTCGCTCAGGTTGGGCTTCTGGTGACCACACTACGTACTCCTGCTCCGATGGTCTCCCCAACCGCCGATAGACTTCGGGCCGAATCCCCAAGTGACAAGGTCCAGAACATTGAGCAGCCGCTCCGACCTCTTCCGTAAAGCCCTCTCCGAGCGTGTCCTCGTTGCCGATGGCGCGATGGGCACGATGCTGCAAGCCGCTGACCCAACGATGGACGACTTCCAGGGTCACGAGGGCTGCAACGAGATCCTGAACGTCACTCGTCCCGAGGTGGTGCGAGGCGTCCACGACGCATATTTCGCCGTGGGGGTCGATGCGGTCGAGACCAACACCTTCGGCGCCAACCTGGCCAACCTCGGCGAGTACGGCATCTCCGATCGCATCTACGAGCTGGCCGAGGCAGGGGCACGGATCGCAGCCCAAGCCGCCGCTCACTGGTCGACTCCTGAGCATCCACGGTTCGTGATCGGCTCCATGGGACCCGGCACCAAGCTGCCATCGCTGGGTCACGTTCCCTTCGCGACGTTGCGCGATGCGTATGCCGAGCAGGCCCGCGGGCTGATCGCCGGTGGTGTTGACGTCATCCTGGTCGAGACGTCACAGGACCTGCTGCAGGCCAAGGCTGCGGTCATCGGCTCCAAGCGCGCGCTGGCTGCTGTGGGCGAGACCCTCCCTGTCATCGTCCACGTCACGGTCGAGACGACAGGCACGATGCTCATGGGCTCCGAGATCGGCGCGGCCCTGACCGCTCTGGAGCCTCTCGGGATCGACGCGATCGGACTCAACTGCGCGACCGGCCCGGCGGAGATGAGCGAGCACCTGCGTCATCTTTCGCGACACTCCAGGATCCCGGTCAGCTGCATGCCCAATGCCGGGCTGCCCATCCTGGCCAAGGGCGGTGCGGCATACCCGCTCACTCCCCAGCAGCTCGCAGCAGCGCACACCCAGTTCGTCCAGGAGTTCGGTGTCTCTTTGGTGGGCGGCTGTTGCGGTACGACGCCCGCCCACCTCGCGGAGGTGGTGAAGGCCGTCGGCGGGTCGCCGATCAAGCCGCGCCGCCCCCGGCCCGAGCACGGCGTCGCCTCGCTGTACTCCGCCGTGCCCTTCCGTCAGGACACCTCGTTCCTGTCGATCGGCGAGCGCACGAATGCCAATGGTTCCAAGGCGTTCAAGGAAGCGATGCTGGCCTCCCGCTGGGACGAGTGCGTCGAGATCGCCCGCAACCAGACCAAGGACGGCGCGCACCTGCTGGACGTCTGCATCGACTACGTCGGCCGTGATGGCGTCAAGGACATGCAAGAGGTTGTCAGCCGGTTCGCAACGTCCAGCACCCTCCCGCTGGTCCTCGACTCGACCGAACCTCCCGTGGTCGAGGCAGGCCTCGAGCTGCTGGGCGGACGGGCAGTGGTCAACTCGGTCAACTATGAGGACGGTGAGGGTGAGGGCTCACGCTTCGCCCGAATCATGCCGGTGGTCAAGGAACACGGCGCCGCCGTCATCGCCCTGACCATCGACGAGACGGGTCAGGCCCGCACCTGCGAGCACAAGGTGGCCGTGGCTTCGAGGCTCATCACGGCGCTCACCGGTGAGTGGGGCATGAACGTCGAGGACATCATCGTTGACACGCTGACCTTCCCGATCGGCACCGGTCAGGAGGAGACGCGCCGCGATGGTCTGGAGACGATCGAGGCCATCCGCGAGATCAAACGACGTTATCCCGACGTGCAGACCACCTTGGGCGTCTCGAACGTGTCGTTCGGACTCAAGCCAGCCGTCCGGGTCGTCCTCAACTCGGTGTTCCTGCACGAGTGCGTCAAGGCAGGACTCGACTCGGCCATCGTGCACGCCGCCAGGATCGTGCCGATGGCTCGCATTCCCGAGGAACAGCGCCAGGTGGCGCTCGACCTTGTCTATGAC
The DNA here is from genome assembly GCA_035654835.1 of Dermatophilaceae bacterium. GTDB lineage: Bacteria > Actinomycetota > Actinomycetes > Actinomycetales > Dermatophilaceae > UBA4719. Next base: position 2,775 of record DASRVZ010000116.1, read on the forward strand.
AAGCGCGTCTGGGCTGGTGAGCCGGGTGAGAGCGAGCTGACCTACGACCCACTCAGCCGCTTGCTCGAGCTGTTCGAAGGGGTGGACTCGGCCTCTTTGAAGGAAACTCGCGCTGATGAGCTCGCTGCCCTGCCGCTCGAGGAGCGATTGGCGCGGCGCATCATCGACGGCGAGCGCCAGGGCCTCGAGGAAGACCTGAAGTCGGCGATCGACAAGGGCCACAGCGCGCTCGACATCATCAACGACAACCTGCTTGACGGCATGCGGACCGTCGGCGAGCTGTTCGGCAAGGGTGAGATGCAGCTGCCTTTCGTTCTGCAGTCTGCTGAGGTCATGAAGGCTGCGGTGGCCTATCTGGAGCCCTTCATCCAGGGAAACGCGGATGGCTCCGCACGTCAGGCGAAGGCCCGGATCGTGTTGGCCACGGTCAGAGGCGACGTCCACGACATCGGCAAGAACCTGGTGGACATCATCTTGTCCAACAACGGCTACGAGGTCGTCAACATCGGCATCAAGCAGCCGATCGCCGAGATCATTCGCGCAGCAGAGGAACACGAGGCCGACGCCATCGGTATGAGTGGACTGCTGGTGAAGTCAACCGTTGTCATGAGGGAGAACCTCGAGGAGCTCAACTCCCGCGGTTTCGCTGCCCGTTGGCCCGTGCTTCTCGGCGGGGCCGCTCTGACTCGCGCTTATGTCGAGAACGACCTGGCTGAGGTCTACGAAGGTGAAGTTCGTTACGCCAGAGACGCTTTCGAGGGCCTGCGCCTCATGGACGCCGTCGCGGCCGCCCGGGCCAACCCGCAGCTCCGCGTCTCAGAAACCCTGCCCGAGCTGCGCAAGCGACGGGTTCGTCCTGTGGCGGTTGCGTCAGCTGAGGACGCACCGGCCGACACCACCCGCTCGGACGTGGCACAGGACAACACCATCCCGACGCCGCCGTTCTGGGGCAGCCGCGTGGTCAAGGGCATCGCCCTGGCCGACTACGCGTCATACCTTGACGAACGGGCGACCTTCCTGGGGCAGTGGGGCCTCAAGGGCACTCGCGGCGAGGACGGTACGTCCTATGAGGAGCTGGTCGAGACCGAGGGCCGGCCGCGGCTGCGCATGTGGCTGGACCGGATCAAGACCGACGGACTTCTCGAGGCGGCAGTCGTGTACGGCTACTTCCCTTGTTACAGCGAAGGAAACGACCTTGTGGTGCTTCATCACGAGGAGGGTCCCGAGGGTCAGCAGCCCGGCAGCGAGCGGGCACGGTTCGCGTTCCCACGACAACGTCGCGATCGTCGGCTGTGCTTGGCGGACTTTTTCAAGAGCAAGGATCGCTACGAGACTGACGGCGAGCCCGATGTCATTGCTTTCCACCTGGTGACGATGGGAGCCAGGGTGGCCGAGGCGACCGCTGAGCTGTTTGGCCGCAACGCCTATCGCGAGTACCTCGAGCTGCATGGTCTATCGGTGCAGCTCACCGAGGCGCTGGCCGAGATGTGGCATGCGCGGGTTCGTGAGGAGCTGGGCTTCGGCGCCGACGACAACGAAGACCTCAATGCAATCCTGCGCCAGGGCTATCGCGGGTCCCGCTACTCGTTTGGCTACCCTGCCTGTCCGGACCTGGAAGACCGTGCGTTTCTGGTCGAACTGCTCGATCCGTCGCGCATCGGGGTCACCCTCTCCGAGGAGCTACAGCTTCATCCGGAGCAGTCCACTGACGCATTGGTCGTTCATCACCCCGAGGCCAAGTATTTCAGTGCGACGTGACAGGAATGCAACGTAACGGCCTGCCCGCGGCGGTTCTGTGGGACATGGACGGCACCCTGGTCGACACCGAGCCCTACTGGATCGCCGAGGAACACGCCCTGGTTGAGGCGCATGGCGGCATATGGGCCGATGAACACGCACGCCAGCTGGTTGGCAACGATCTGATGGTCTCGGCAAACTACATCCGGGCTCACTCGCCGGTTGACTTGATGCCCGTCGAGATCGTGCACGAGCTGTTGGCAGGCGTCGTCGCCAGGGTCAATGAGCATGTGCCGTGGCGTCCGGGTGCACGTGAGCTGCTCGAAAGCCTTGTGGCGCAGGGTGTTCCTTGCGCACTGGTCACGATGTCCTGGGAGTCTCTGGCCTCGGCTGTGGTGAGCAGCTTGCCGCACGGCAGCTTCGCCGCGGTGATCACGGGCGACGTTGTCCTGCATGGCAAGCCCCATCCCGAGCCCTACCTTCATGCGGCACGACTCCTCGGCGTCGAGCTCGCGGCATGTGTCGCCATCGAGGACTCGCCGCCTGGTGTTGCTTCCGCGGTCGCGGCCGGCGTTCCGACGATTGCCGTTCCGCATCACGTCACAGTGCCGGAAACCGTTGGAGCTGTTCAGATCTCAACTCTGGCCGGGCTCACCCCCGCGGGGCTGCTCCGGCTGTTCGACTAGCCCGCCGTCAAGCCGGTCGGTCAGCGTCCCCTACCTGTCCAACCGGTGGTGTTGGCAGCGGCGGTGATCCGATCGGCTAGCGCGTCATGTTCGGTCGCCACCAGGCCGCTGGTCACCCGAATGTGCCCGGGCATATGAGGCAGGACTGCGAAGGGCGACCCCGGTGTGACGCCGATGCCCTGGCTCGCCAGCCGGACCAGGGCGGCCGCCTCATCCTGCACCGGCACCCAGATGTTGATGCCGTCCGTTCCGCCGACCGTGACCCCCCGCTGCGCGAGAGCGTCGACGATGGCAGACCGTCGCCGTGCATACTCCCGCTGCGCTTGCTGGACCTCGGCGCGAGAACCCTCATCGGTGAGCAGGCTCAACAGGATTCTCTGCAGGAGGCGGCTGCTCCAGCCCTGCCCGAGCTGGCGTCGTGCCAACATGTTGTCGATCGGCGGGGTGGGCCCGCTGACGGCAGCCAGGCGCAGGTCGGGACCATGCGACTTGGAGAAGCTGCGGATGTGCACGGTGCGCTCGGGGATCCAGCGCCCGAGACTGATGGCGGGGGCTGACGCGATGGCTCCTGCGGAGTCGTCCTCGATCACCAGTGTGTCGGCTCGTTCGATGAGCTCAGCCAGGGCACGGGCTCGGCGCGGAGTTGTCGAGATGCCGCTGGGATTCTGCGCCGTCGGCTGCACGAATACGGCTGCTGTGGGCGATGCCAACGCGGCTGCGAGGAGCTGCGATTGCATGCCCTCAGCGTCGAGCGGGACGCCGACGACATCAGCACCGATGGAGTCGAGCAGGTCCAGCAGGGGAGGGAAGCACGGGTGCTCGACGACGACCCGGTCGCCGAAGCGAAGTGCAGTGCGGGCAACCAGATCCAGAGCATCCATCGCTCCGTCGACGATGCTGATGTCGCTTGCGACGTAGGGCCATCCGTCGAGCAAGACATCACGCAGCTCGGGCAGAACCGCCTCATCGAGATAGCTGCCAGGAGTCCCGGCGGTCGTGAGACGTCCCAGGGCACTTCTCAGGCTGGGCAACAATGCGGCGTCGGGGACCCCTGTGGACAGGTCGAGCGAGAAGCCGGTCTGGCCCTCCAGCGCACGCCGATAGCGAGTGTTCGATGGATCTACGGGGTCAGCCACCGTCGTGCCGCGTCGACCATCGGTGCGAATGGCGCCGGCCCGGGCCAGCAGTGACCAGCCGGCACTGACGGTCGTGGGGGAGAGCGCCAACTGCGTGGCGACCTCGCGGATGGGTGGCAGCCTGGTGCCAGAGGGCAGCACGCCGTCGCGGATCGCACGGCTCACCGCGTGGGCCAGACCTCGGGCCGTGGGCTTGTCCATGCGTTCTTCGAGCGCCGACAGAATCGTTGTCGGCGACAGAATCGCCGTCATGTTTGTAACATAGCAAACTCGGCTTTGTGATGGGTTCACTTGGCACGTAGCCTGCAGCCATGACGAAGCGAATCGGACACTGGATCAGCGGCCGCGAGACCCCAGGCACCTCCGGCCGAACGGCCCCCGTCTACAACCCTGCGGCGGGGGTGGTGAGCGCGGAGGTGGATCTGGCCGCCGGCAACGAGATCGACGGCGCCGTCGCCACGGCCGTGGCTGCAGCCAAGGAATGGCGACACGCGTCGCTGTCCAAGCGATCCGCAGTGCTCTTCGCGTTTCGCGAGCTCCTGCGTGAGCGCACCGACGAGCTCGCCGCGATCGTCACGGCCGAGCACGGCAAGGTCCTCTCCGACGCCGCCGGTGAGATCGCGCGCGGCCTCGAGAACGTCGAGTTCGCTGCCGGGGTTCCGCAGCTGCTCAAGGGCGGGTTCTCGGAACAGGCCGCCACGGGCGTCGACGTCTACTCCATCCGCCAGCCGCTGGGTGTGGTCGCCGGCATCACCCCGTTCAACTTCCCCGTGATGGTGCCCCTGTGGATGTGCGCCAACGCCATCGCCTGTGGCAACGCATTCATCCTGAAGCCGAGCGAGAAGGACCCCTCGGCGTCGCTCTTCCTGGCGCAGATGTGGAAGGACGCCGGTCTGCCGGACGGCGTCTTCACCGTGGTCCAGGGCGACAAGGAGGCTGTTGACGCGCTGCTGACCCACAAGGACATTGCCGCCGTGAGCTTCGTGGGCTCGACACCGATCGCGAAGTACATCTACGAGACCGGCACTGCGAACGGCAAACGGGTCCAGGCGCTCGGCGGTGCCAAGAACCATGCTCTGGTGCTGCCCGACGCCGATGTGGACATGGCTGCGGACGCGGTGGTCTCCGCGGCATACGGCTCAGCAGGCGAGCGCTGTATGGCGCTGTCCGTGGCCGTCGCCGTCGGCGATGTCGCAGAGCCCTTGGTCAATGCGATCGCGGCACGTCTGCCGAAGCTCACCATCGGTGATGGGGCGCACCCGGACAGCGACATGGGCCCGCTCATCACCGCTGCGCATCGGGACAAGGTCGCCGGCTACATCGGCGCCGGCGCGAGTCAGGGTGCCGTCGTGGTCGTCGATGGTCGTGATCAGGACGTGCCCGCCGAGGGGTTCTTCCTCGGGACGACCCTGTTGGACCACGTCACCCCAGAGATGACCGTCTACACCGACGAGATCTTCGGCCCGGTGCTCTGCGTCGTGCGCGCGAAGACCTACGAGGAGGGTCTGACGCTGATCAACGACAACCCCTATGCCAACGGCACCGCCATCTTCACCCGTGACGGTGGGGCGGCGCGCGCGTTCCAGTACGACGTCCAGGTGGGCATGGTCGGCATCAACGTGCCGATCCCGGTGCCGGTGGCCTATTACTCCTTCGGTGGCTGGAAGGCTTCACTGTTCGGCGATACGCACATGTACGGCGCCGAGGGCATGTACTTCTACACCCGCGGCAAGGTCGTCACCTCCCGGTGGCCCGACCCCGCCACCTCCAGCGTCGACCTCGGTTTCCCCCTCACGCGATAGGACCACTGCCTTGACCCACACATCGCCGCCCTCGAGCCCCGCCGTCGCGACGGGAGCCGGCGCCGAAGAGGCACGGGTTCGCGCCGACGACCGCTCGCATGTCTTCCACTCCTGGTCGGCGCAGGCGCTGATAGATCCCCTGCCGATCGCGTCCGCCTCCGGGTCGTACTTCAGCGACTACTCCGGCAAGCGCTATCTCGACTTCTCCTCGCAGCTGGTCAACGTCAACATCGGCTATCAGCACCCCAAGCTCGTCGCCGCCATCCAGGAGCAGGCCGCCCAACTGTGCACGATCGCGCCGAGCTTCGCCAACGATGCGCGCAGCGAAGCTGCACGGCTCATTGCGGAGATTGCCCCGGGGGACCTCAACGCCGTCTTCTTCACCAACGGCGGCGCTGAGGCCAACGAGAACGCCATCCGGATGGCGCGCCTGCACACGGGGCGGCACAAGATCCTGGCCGCCTATCGCAGCTACCACGGTGCGACTGCCGGGGCTATCGCCCTCACCGGTGACCCTCGCCGCTGGGCAGCCGAGCCTGGCCTGCCGGGGATCGTCCGCTACTGGGGCCCGTACACCTATCGCTCAGCATTCCACGCGAGCACTGAGCAGGAGGAGTCGGCGCGAGCCCTGACGCATCTGCGGGACATCCTCATGGTCGAGGGATCGCACACGGTCGCCGCGATCATCCTGGAGACCGTTGTCGGCACCAACGGGATCCTGGTCCCGCCACCTGGGTATCTCGCCGGGGTCCGCGCGCTGTGCGACGAGTTCGGGATCGTCATGATCGCCGATGAGGTCATGGCCGGTTTCGGTCGCTGCGGCGAGTGGTTTGCCGTTGATCACTGGGGCGTGACGCCGGACCTGATCACCTTCGCCAAGGGGGTCAACTCCGGCTACGTCCCGTTGGGTGGCGTGATCATCTCCGCGGAGATCGCCTCGACGTTCGAGAGCCGGGCCTTCCCCGGCGGGTTGACCTACTCAGGTCATCCGCTGGCGTGTGCCTCCGCGGTGGCCTCGATCAACATCTTCCGCGAAGAAGGCATTATCGAGCACGCTCGCGCGCTGGGGACCGACGTCATCGGCCCGGAGCTGCGCACGCTCGCCGAGCGGCACCCGAGTGTCGGCGAGGTGCGTGGGCTGGGCGTCTTCTGGGCGCTGGAGCTGGTGCGCGACCGGGATACCCGCGAACCGCTTGTTCTGTTCAACGCCAGCGGCGCCGATGCCAAACCGATGGCCGAGTTCGCGGCCGCATGCAAGGACCGCGGGTTGTGGCCGTTCGTTCACTTCAACCGGACCCATGTTGTGCCGCCCTGCACCACGTCAGCCGAAGAGATCAGAGAAGGTATCGCGATCCTGGACGAGGCTCTGAAGGTGGCCGACGCGTTTTACACCGGACGCTGATTGAGCCGGTCAGGTCTGCCAGGTGACGTCGTGCGCGGTGACGACAGCGGTGAGATCCCGTCGGTGGACAAACGTGTGGTGGTAGCCGCACAGCAACACGAGATTCAGCAGGGATGTTGTGCCGCCGTCGATCCAGTGTTTGACGTGATGCGCGTCGGCCCATTGAGGTG
>DASRVZ010000117.1:0-4809 GCA_035654835.1 Dermatophilaceae bacterium
CGATCCAAGTGAGCTTGACCTGCTGATGGTCGGTGAGGTTCTCGGGGTTCTTCCACAACGAGTAGCGGGCTCCCTTCAACCCCTTCGCGAGCTCGCTTCCGGGTCGTGGCGGCGCGTCGGCTGGCGGCCTGGTCCCGGTGCTTGCGTTGGCCGAGTCTGCCGGCCTGCGGGATCTGGCCGATGAGCATCTGAGCGTGCCGACCGACAAGGGCGCGAACGCCGGGTTGAAGGTCGCCTCGCTGGTGGGCGGGATGGTCGCCGGTGCCGACAGCATCGATGACATGGCGATATTGCGTCATGGGGCGATGGGCAAACTGTTCAACGCCTGTTATGCACCCTCGACGCTCGGTTCGTTTCTGCGCAAGTTCACCTTCGGTCACGTCCGCCAACTCGACGCCATTGCCTCTCGTTTCCTGATCAACCTGGCGGCCAAAGCGCCGCTACTACCGACAGGTGATGCCGGCGACTACGTGTTCGTCGATGTCGACGACACGATCATCGAGGTTCACGGCCATTCCAAACAGGGCTCGGGTTACGGATATTCAGGGGTGCGTGGCCTCAACGCCTTGTTGGCGACAGTGAAGACGTCGGCGTCGGCTCCGGTGATCATCGGCCAACGACTGCGCCGCGGTGCGTGTGGTTCGCCACGAGGAGCGGCCCGGCTGATCAGCGACGCGCTGGCCTGCCTCACACGTCTAACCGTCACTCAAAGTCGCCCGGTGTTGATGCGCGCCGACTCGGCTTTCTACGGATATGCGGGTATCAATGCCGCGATCAAGGCCGGTGCCGCGGTTTCGGTGACAGCACGAATGGACAAGGCGGTCAAGAGAGCAATCATCACCATCGACGACGATGCGTGGCAGACCATCGAATACACCGACGCGATCTTCGACGAAGAGGCTGGCCGGTGGGTCTCGACTGCCGAGGTCGCCGAAATAGGTTTCACCGCATTCACCTCACGCAAAAAGAGCGAACACATCACTGGGCGCCTCGTGGTGCGGCGTATCCCTGAACTCAACAAGCGAGCCGCCGACGGACAGGACACCTTGTTCGAGGCACACCGGTTCCACGCCTTCTTCACCACCAGCACCCTCGATACCGTCAAGGCCGACAAGGTCCACCGCGCCCATGCGGTAATCGAGCAGGTCAATGCCGACCTCAAGGGATCAGCACTGGCACATCTACCCTCAAGTGTTTTTACTGCGAACGCCGCCTGGTTGGTCCTTGCGGTGATGGCCTTCAACCTGTCCCGCGCTGCTGCGACCATCACCGGCACCAGCCTGGCCAAAGCGACCACCGCGACGATCCGACGCAAACTCATCACCATCCCGGCAAGAGTCGCCACCTCCGCACGCCGCCTGACATTGCATCTGCCCGAAAAGTGGCCCTGGGAGGGCGACTGGAATCAACTCTTCACCCGTATCTGCGGGCCACCAATACCGGCAACCTCCTGACCATCCAGCCGATAGGCGCTACCCGAAGACACCGTGGACATCACCGCAACGAGGCGGAACGATCAGCCACGCCCAGACAATCTCACCGCGGCCAAAGTCGAATCCTGCCACTCACACCCAGCTGATCGGTGGATCGAGGCTAAATGGAGACCCCCTGGCGTAGTGCCTCAATATGCCCGCGAAAGTTGATCGGTGCCTCAACTAAGAATGCCCGCGAAATAGGGGGGTCAGCTTGCCTTGATCCGGATGCCTTTGCGGATGTCGGGCAGGGCGCTGGGGATCGAGGCGAGGTAGAGCTGCTCGGTCTTGTCCTTGGCGAGCACGAGCAGTCTGGTTTGGAGGTCGGCGATCTCGCGGGCGATCTTGGCGGGGTTCAGCGAGTCGCGGTAAGCGAGGAGTTCGGCTGCTTGTGCCGGTGCGAGCACTTGTGCTGCGAGCAGCCGGTCCAGGGGCGTCTTCGGTTTGTCGTAGAGACGTTTGCGTCGGCCATTCGCGTCGGAGGCGAACCCGACCGGCTTCTTGGTCGGCGTCAGGTAGTTGAACCGGTCGTTGACCAACGCCCAGAGCCGGTTCAACACACGCCGTTCGGCGTCGGTGTCGTAGCGGTAGTAGAACCCGTACTTACGCACCAGGTGATTGTTCTTCGACTCGATGGTGGCCTGATCATTCTTCTTGTAAGGCCGCGACCGGGTGAAGAAGATTTTCCGTTCGCCGGCCCACTTGATCACGGCATGGTTGAGGAACTCCGAACCGTTGAGTTCTTAACCGATGTCAAGTCTTGAGTGGCGGCCAGCTGGGGGTTCATGCTGGCTGTGGAACGAGCGGTGCCTCGGAGCGCTTGGCGACTCCTGTCTTGGCCCGCTCGTTCCTCCGTGGCTGGCGGGTCTGGGCGAGGATTTGGCGTCGTGAGGCGCGCGTTTCGGGCGGGATCGTGTAGCGCTCCTTCACGATCGCGCGGCCCTGTGCTTCGGTGATCAAGGTGCCGTCGGTGTCGTGCAGTTGGTACGGGGTGTTGTTGCGCAGGCATGCGGCGATCCGGGTCAGCAGGACGGCTGCGACGGTGCAGAGTGCGGAGGTGTGGTGCTTGCCGTTTTGGACCATCAGCCGGTGGTAACGGGCCGCGAGTGTGGGATCGGTCTTGCGGGCGTGGTCAGCGGCCATGAACAGCGCTTCACGTAGGCAGGCGTCTCCGGCCTTGGTCGGTCCTCCGACACGGGCGGCCACTCCGGAAGCGTCTTGGTGGGGCACCAGGCCGGCAAAGGATCGGACCGCGGCGAGGTTGGCGAACCGGGTGGCATCACCGAGGCGTCCAGCGATTTGGGGTGCGCCGACCGCGCCGACGCCCGGAGCCGAGCGGACGATTCCGTCGGGGTCGACCTGCTCGTAGAGCGCCGTGATCCGCTTGTCCAAGGACTTGATCTCCTCGTCGGCTGCCAGGGCCATCCGGGCCTCGGTAGCGATGTCAGCGGCGAGCTCGTCGAAGTCCATACCGTCCTCGCCCCACAGACGCAGCGTCGTCTCGGCTGCTTCCATCAGGGCAGCGGCGCGTTCGGGACCCCATGCGCGGCGGCTGGAGCGGCTGAGGAACTCGGCCAGCCTCGTTGTGCCGAGCCGTTTGACCTTGCGTGGGTGGCCATAGCGGCTCAGGAAGCGCAGGGCGGTCATAGTCATGTCGCTGCCCAGAGCAGCGATCCATGCCGGCCCCATGATTTCCAGTAGCGCGTCCAGCCGTGCCATCGAGGTAGAGCGTCGGTGCACCAGTCCGGAGCGGATCTTCACCGCCCGTTTGAGCGCATCGCCGGGCCCAAGGGTCGTCTCCATGTGCAGCCCCTCGGGGTGCAGCAGCGGCAGTCTGGCCAGCACTCGTGAGTCCAGCCGATCTGTCTTGGCGTGCTTGTTGTAGTAGGCCCGCAGGTCCGCCGACTGCTCCGGTGGCACCATCACTACCTCGGCGCCGTGGCGACGGAACCATGCCGCGAGCGCGACCCACGCGTTCCGGGTCGGTTCCATCACCACCATGACCTGGCAGCCTTCCGGGAGCCGTGCCCAGAGCTTGTCCAACTCATCGGGGTCGGTGCGGAACCGGTGGCCGACGAACAACATCTCCCCGCGCTCGTCGGCCGCCGACGCCTGATGGGCAGCCCTGCATGCAACGTCTACACCGAGTCGGATCTTCAAACCTTGTCTCCTTCACCCCTGGTAGGTCGCCGGCCACGTTTGGCAGGACCGCGCCCGCAGGGACCACTCGCACCAGACATTCGCTATCAGGGATCCGACTCGACGATCGGCCGGTCACCGGGTTCTCAACAGGGCGCGCTTCCTTCGGCGCGGTACCCGGATGCCACCACTCTCAACAGGCAAGGAGTCACCGACTGGTGCTCCGGTCGGAATCAGCGACGACACCCGGGCGCCGACACCAGTCAGTATGAATGTCGGAATCGATGCCTTTGATCGGGAACGGGAACTGGCCGATGACATGCTCGAGGGCCTCAAAGACCCACCGCTGGGCCTTGTTGCGCACCGACCGGTTCACCGTCCACCCGGTCGCGATATCGGTGACAGTTAAGGTGAAACAGAACTCGCCCGAGGCGTTGCCGCCCTCGTGGCCGACCAGGTCGATCTCCACGAAGCCCGGCACAGCGTCGTCCCAGTCGGCCCAGGTGCGGATCGGGATCTGGGACTTCAACAGGCTCCCCGGCTTGGTATGGGAGCGGCCGCGGGGCATCATCTTGGCCCGGTCGCCGGCCAGTCTGCGGTCGATCGTGGCCGCGCTCATCGCGACCAGCAAAGCGGCTTCCGCATCGGTCAGGTCGAGCTCGCCGTCGCGGCGCAGGATCGGCACCAGCACCTCAAGCATCGGTGCCAGGCGCTTGCCCGCCGGGGCGCGCAGAACCGCCCAGCATTTGACCAACGCGACGATGATCTTGGGTCCATAGGTCGGTCCCCGGGGCCGCCGATCCTTGACCACCTTCAGCTTCAAAGCGCCACGCAGCGCGGCACGCGCATGGTCGCGGTGCCAGCCGGTCAACTCGACCAACTCGTCGAGGATCGCGGTCTTCCTGGCCCGATCGGCCCGGGCATACGCCCGGGCCTTCGCCTTCGTCACTGCTGCGCGTTCGCTCATCGTCAGACCCATCAACACGGCGTAACCGACGACGACGAGCCACACCTGATCGACACACCGCTACGCGGAGGTATTTGATGAGTCAACGCGCACGGTTACCTGATGTTGCCCGCGGCGGATAGGCTGGGCCATTCCGGGTCGTGCGCACCGTGACCGCCGCACGACCGACTCAGTTTCGAAAGGTTCCACACGTGGGTTCTGTCATCAAGAAGCGCCGCAAGCGGATGGCGA
>DASRVZ010000118.1:0-7843 GCA_035654835.1 Dermatophilaceae bacterium
GGGCGATGGGCTTCCCGCCCAAGATGTTCACCGTGCTGTTCGCGCTCGGGCGGCTGCCGGGCTGGATCGCCCAGTGGCGCGAGATGATCGAGGACCCCGAGCTCAAGATCGGTCGGCCACGCCAGGTCTACGTCGGACCCAACGAGCGCAAGTACAAGATGATGAGCCAGCGCTGAGGCGAGTCGCAGCGCGGGCTCTCACCAGCGGAGATCGTCAGAGCCGGTTGCCCACCCTAAGGGCGCATCTCGTAGGCGCCCGCCAGGTCGCGGACCTGCTGCCAGACCCTGTCGTAGCGACCTGTGCCGGCGGCCGGTTTGCGGACGTGCTCCAGCGCCCACTGCTGCTGCGCCTTGGTCGATGAGGCCTTTCCGTGCAGGTCAACGGCGTAGGCCGAGAAGTCACGAACGAGCACGTCGAAGATCTGGTCCACCAGGTCCGTCAGGTCCGGCGAGTCACGGTCCAGGGCGGTCAGCGAGACCTGTTCGAGGATGAGCTGGCCGTACACGACAAGGGTGAACAGCTCGCCGAGCGCGAGGAGCAGGTCCAGGTCCTTCGCCTGGTCGGCGTCGGGTCCGGCGTTCGTGACGAGGTCGACCAGGCCCTCGGCCTGCTCACGGAAGATGGCGACGTTGGGGACGTCCGCGAATTCGTCGTATGGCGCGCGCCAGTCCGCGAACCGGATCTTTGCGAGACCCCGGGCAGGTCCCTGGTGGAACAGGAAGGCGTCGTCGGCGGCATCGCGCCGCCTCGGCACGTCGGGCAGCGTTGTCGGCTGCAACAGATAGCTGGGCAGGAACTTCAGCACCAGGGCCATGTTGACGTGCACGGTGCCCTCGAGCTTGGGCAGCGCACGGATGTCCATCGCCGCCTGCTCGAAGTAGGTGTCCTTCTCGAAGCCCTTGGCGGCCACCACGTCCCAGAGGCCGTCGATGACCCGCTCGCCCTCGGTCGTCACCTTCATCTTCGTGACCGGGTTGAACAGCAGGTAGCGCCGGTCGTCCGCGGAGGCTGACCGGACGTAGTCGATCGCCCTTTCGCCGAACAGCTTCATGGCTGCCAGTCGGGCGTAGGCGTCGGTCAGTCCCTGCCGCACGTGCGGGAAGTCGGTGACGCGCTTGCCATAGAGGATGCGGTTGTCGGCGTGCGAGATGGCTTCGTAGAAGGCGTGCTCGCAGATCCCGATGGAGGCAAAACCGAGGTTGAACTTGCCGATGTTGACGGTGTTGAGCGCGGCATCGAAGGCAGCCGGCCCGGTGTGCAGGATGTCCGAGGTGCTGACGGGGTAGTCGTGGAGGCTGAACTCGCTGACGTACATCTGCGACGACACCACGTTCTGGACCAGCTCGTATGACGGGTGCTTGCTGTCCGCAGCGAAGAAGAGGTAGCCATCAGGGCCCTCCACGTCCGCCCTGCGGCCGAAGACCGAGACCATTCCGGCCACGTTGCCGTTGCCGATGTAGTACTTGCTGCCGTTGGCGCGAAAGTCTCCGTTGCCGTCGGGCGTCAGGACCATGTCGGTGGTGTAGATGTCGGCGCCGTGCGCCTTCTCGGACAACCCGAACGCGAACACGCCGCCCTCCCGCAGGATCTGCGCGGCGCGGGACTTCGCCTCCTCGTTGTCGCTCTGCCAGACCGGGCCGAGACCGAGGATGGTGACCTGCCAGGCGTACCAGTAGCCGAGGCCATAGAACGCCAGCAGCTCGCCGAAGGCGCAGATGCGCGCGGTGTCCCAGCGACCACCCTGCGACCCCGGCGTGAGGAAGGTTGCGAAGGCCTTCTCCGACGCCATGAAGTCCAGGAAGTCGGCGTACCACTCGCGCTCGTGGTGGACCCGCTTGAGCTCCGTCTTGCCGCGTGACTCGAACCACTCGATCGTCGCTCGCAAGAGGCGTCGCGCCTCGGGGTCGAGGTCGGCGGGGTCGTAGGTTCTCGGGTTGAGCAGCAGGTCGGTCATCACCGCACCCTAGCCGGGCGATACCTGGTCAGTCCGGCAGTTGTGAACCACGCCGCCAGCATGAGAGAGCTGCCTGTAGCGGCGCAGAAGGCGTTGTCGCAGCCAGGGCCCGTGTGCGAGAGTCGTGAGACCCGTCGCGATCGTGAGGAGTACGGACATGTCGCTTCGCCTGATTGCGATCGGTGACAGCACTGTCGAGGGCCTTGAAGACCCCGGCCCCGACGGCGTCTACATCGGGTGGGCTGATCGGTTCGCCGCTCACCTGGGCGTGTTGCATCCGGGCCTGCTCTACGCCAACCTCGCGGTGCGCGGGCAGACGGCACGCGAGGTCCGTCAGACGCAGCTGCGACCGGCCCTGGCCCTGGCGCCTGACTTCGCGGTGGTTGTGGCCGGCGTCAACGATGTGCTGCGACCGAAGCTCGACCATGACGCGCTGCGTGATGACCTGTGCGCCATGCACGCCGAGCTGGCCGCATCGGGCGCTCGGGTCCTCACGTTCACGATGCCGGACATGACGCGCGTCGCGCCGCTGGCGGTCGTCCTGCGCAGGCGGCTGCAGTTCCTGAACGCGGTCACCCTGGAGTGTCGGGAACGCTACGGCTCCATCGTCGTCGACCTCGCGTCGGCGTCTGCAGCGAGCCACCCGGCGTTGTGGCACACCGACCGGCTGCACGCCAACAGTGAAGGCCACCGCCGTATCGCCGCCGCGCTGGCCGAGGCGGTCGGATACGAGGTGGAGGACTGGCGGGCCGAACCGCCGTCGATGCTGAAGCCGAGCCCGTTGCGCGTCGCCCTTACCGAGGCCGCCTGGGCAGGTTCGCACCTGCTTCCCTGGGCCTGGGAACATGTGCGCGGGCAGTCCTCGGGCGACGGCGTCACCTGCAAGCGGCCGAACCTCTTGCCGGTGACCTGACGGACTCGGGTGTGTGGGGGTCACGCTGAGCTGCTCAGTCAGCCGCACCGTTGACGAGATACATACGTGGTCGCAGAAGGCCATCATCCGTTTGGCCGATCGACTCGTCGTCACAACGGTGCGTCTATCCGTCCGGACCGGCAGGAATCTGACCAAGTCCTTACCAATGCCAGCCCCCTCCGCGTACGTTTCATAACGTAGGCGGCCCCCAGCGCCGACTACGCGGAAAACAGGGGTTGAACGATGAACCTATTCGGTGTCTTGGGGAACGCGCGGGGCCAACGATCGTTGGCGTCCCGAGTGCTGCCTCGCCGACCCGTCAAACGGCTCCCGGCCGAGCGCCTTGCCGCCGCACGTCTTCTCGGCGTCCTCAATCTGCTTGACGACGCCACCGCCCCGGCAGGCTCCCGACAGCTGGACGGTGCCGACCCCCAGCACGAATCGGCGGCTCGGCAGCCCCGTCATGCGCGCGAGCTACTCGCCGCGCCGAGTGGGACCGACCCTGAGGTCTTGGTGCCTGAGGTCTTGGTGCCTGAGGTTCCAGCAGTCGGCCGCCATCGACGCACGGGTGTTCACGCGGCTGAGTCTGCCGACGAGATCCCGGCCACAGCGATCCAAGGCGCCGGCCGCCACCGACGTCCGGGTCTGCCGGCGGCTGCGGATTTGACTGACCCAAGCAAGGCGCCAGGCTCCTCGACATCAGTGGTTCCGGGCGCTGGCCATCATCGGCGTCAAAGCGCCCGCGCTGCTTTGGTGCTGCGCGGACTTCGAGGTCCATCCCACCAGCTGGTGTTGCTTGGGGTCCTGGTCCTTCTGGTGGCCGTTGCTGTGGCCCTCGGTGTCCGGGGTTCGGGGGACCTCGAGTCGGCCCAGCCTCACGCGGACGCCGCTACATCGCAGTCCGCCGCAGTGACGGTCCCCGCCACCCGGTAGTTCCGTGTCGGTGTACAGGCCGGTCCTCGTGGCTCAGGTGTTCCAACCAGCGAGCCGGCCATCGAGGCTGATCTGACGCACGCGCTTCTCCGCGGCCAGCCGGGACTCAGCGGTCGCGACGATGAGCATCTGGTCACCATGACGCAGGGCGGTGCGCAGGGTCGGCACGAACGCCTCGCCACCCCGCACGACCATCGTGACATTGGCGCCCGGAGGCAGACGCAGCTCGAACACCTCGACGCCGTGCAGCCTGGACTGCGGACCGACAGTCACCTCCAGCACGTCAGCGCCGATCTCGTTCAGCGTCGTCGACTCGACCTCGAGGTCCAGCGGTCGGTCGGCCTCCGTCACGCCGAGCCGGCGAGCCACCCACGGCAGGGTCGGTCCCTGGACGAGTGTGAAGATCACGACCAGGACGAACACGAGGTCGAACAGCCACTCGACGTTCGGAGTCCCGGCGGTCAGCGGGACGGTGGCGAGCACGATCGGCAGGCCGCCGCGCAGCCCCGCCCAGGACAGGAACGCCTGGTCGCGCCACGGCACCCGGAACGGTGTCAATGACACGATGACCGCCAACGGCCGGGCCACCAGCAGCATCACGAGGCCGATCAGGATGGCAGGCACGATGTGCGTTGCCAGACTGGCCGGCGAGACCAACAGGCCCAACAGGACGAAGAGCCCTATCTGAGCCAACCAGCCCACGCCCTGCGCGAACCCGTGGACCGCCGCCCGGTGTGGCAGCCGCATGTTGCCCAGCACGAGGGCGGACAGGTATGCCGCGAGGAAACCGCTCACGTGCAACAGCGATCCGGCGGCGTAGGCCAGCAGGGTCAACGACAGGACCCCGATCGAGAACAGGCCCGATGAGGACGATCCGATCATGCGCATCAGGTGCCCACCGGCATACCCGATCAGCAGTCCGATGGCAGCACCGCCAGCGAGCTCAGCAACCGCGATGAGCAGCAGCAGCCACCAGGCGTCGTGGCCGCTCTGTCCGGGGGAGGCCTGCGCGGCGAGGGCGAGCACGAGGATCACGACGGGGGCGTCGTTGAAGCCGGACTCGGCCTCGAGCAGACCGGAGAGCCGGCGGGGGAGTGGCACCCGGCGCAGCACGGAGAACACCGCGGCCGCGTCGGTGGAGGCCAGGACGGCGCCGACCAGGAACGCAACGCTCCACGAGATCGGCAGCACCAGGTGCGCGGCCACCCCCACGACAGCGACGGAGACCAACACCCCAAGGGTCGACAGAATAGCAGCGGGCGCGATCGATGGCCGTATGTCGTCCCAGGAGGTCGTCAGTCCGCCTTCGGCCAGGATCAGGACCAGGGCGGTGAAGCCCAGGGCCTGGGTCAGCTCTGCGGAGTTGAACTCGATGCCCAGACCGGCTTCGCCGATGGCCACGCCGATGCCGAGATACAGCAGCAGCGAGGGCAGTCCGGACCGCAGTGACAGGCGAACGGCAGCCACGGAGACCAGCAGCACAAGGGTCCCGACCAGCAGCGCGAGGTCGAGGTCTGAGACGGTGAACGCGGTTGTGGCTTCGATGTGTCCTAGTCTCGCAGGGTGTCCCGAGCAAAAACCGTCCGTCGCATCTCCATATCCGTCGCGGTCCTGATTGTCGTCGCCATGGTGGTCGCCGCCGGCGTCGGCATCAGCCTCGTTCGACGGTCCTTCCCGCAGACCTCAGGCGAGCTGGCCGTCTCGGGCCTGACCAGCAAGGTCACCGTGCTGCGGGACGACCGCGGGGTGCCTCAGATCTACGCGGACAATGCGCAGGACCTGTTCCGGGCGCAGGGCTTTGTCGCCGCACAGGACCGGTTCTTCGAGATGGACCTACGCCGGCACATCACCGCCGGGCGACTCTCCGAGATGGTCGGCCAGGACGGCGTCGAGGCCGATCGCGTGATCCGGACGATGGGTTGGCGCCGCGTGGCCGAGGCAGAGCTGCCGACGCTGGCGCCCTCGACACGGCAGTATCTCCAGGCCTATGCCGACGGCGTGAACGCCTACATCACCAAGGCCGGGAGCCCGGACAACATGGGCCTGGAGTACACGGTGCTGGGGCAGAAGTTCCCCGGCTACCGCGTGGAGCCCTGGTCGCCAGTTGACTCGCTGGCCTGGCTCAAGGCGATGGCGTGGGACCTGCGCGGCGACTACGACAACGAGCTCACCCGCGCCCGGCTCTCAGGGAGCATCACGCCCGCCCGATTCGCGCAGATCTTCCCGCCCTACCCGATCGAGTCCCACCAACCGATTCTCTCGGACAAGGCGTGGAGTCCTGGCTCAGCCAGCTCGACCCTGAGCGCGGCCTCCGCCATTCCTGCCGACCGAGTGGCCCCTGCGGTGTCTTCCCCGGGTGCCGACGTGAACGACAAGGACGCCCGGACCGTCTACGGCGAGGTGGCCGCGGTACTTGACCAGCTGCCTGTGATGGTCGGGCGCGGTGAAGGCGTCGGATCCAACTCGTGGGTGGTGGGTCCCGAACGCTCGTCGACCGGAAAACCGTTGCTGGCCAACGATCCTCACCTTGGCGTCGGCATCCCCGGCATCTGGTACCAAACCGGTCTGCACTGCCGCAGTGTCTCGGAAGCATGTCCCTTTGACGTGGCCGGCTTCTCCTTCGCCGGTTCGCCCGGCATCGTGATCGGGCACAACCAGAGCATCAGCTGGGGCTTCACCAACCTCGGCCCTGACGTCAGCGACTTCTACCTCGAGCAGGTCAGTGGAGAGACCTATCGTCGGGGCAGCAGCTATCTGCCGTTGAAGGAGCACACCGAGACCATCAAGGTGGCTGGTGGCCAGGACGTCACCACGACCGTTCGTGAGACCGTTCACGGTCCGCTGCTCTCGGACGTGATCACGTCGGTGGCACAGGCTGGCAAGTCCGCTCTGGTCGAGGGGAAGGCCGAGCCCGCGACGTATGCCGTGTCCCTGGCCTGGACTGGCCTGCTGCCCGGGCACACTGCGGATGCCATCTTCAAGATCAACACGGCCCAGAACTTCACCCAGTTCCGCGCTGCCGCAAGGGATTTCGCGGTCCCGTCGCAGAACCTCCTGTACGCCGACACCGCGGGCCACATCGGCTACCAGGCGCCCGGTCAGGTGCCGATCCGGGCGAGCTCGACCGTCGGGGCGCCGCCGGGCTACTGGCCCGCGCCCGGCTGGGACCCGAAGTACGACTGGACCGGGTTCGTGCCCTTCGAGCAGATGCCCACGGCGTATGACCCGCCTGAGGGCTACATCGTTGCGGCCAACCAGGCAGTCACTGCCAGCCAGACCCCGTTCCTGACCACCGAGTGGGACTACGGCTACCGCAGCCAGCGGATCCGGGACCTGATCACGGCGACCCCCAAGGTCACCCCCGAGCGGATGTCCCAGATCCAGGGCGACACCCGCAACGAGTTCGCTCCCGAGCTGGTGAAGGCGCTGCTGGCGGTCAAGCTCGTCAGCCCCGACGCCGCCGAGGATGACCCGTTCACCAGGGAAGCCCAGAACCTGCTGCGCAAGTGGGACTACACCCAGCCCAGCGGCCGGTCACAGGCGGCGGCTGCGGCCGCCTTCTACAACGCGGTGTGGAGCAACATCCTGGAGCTGACCTTCAACGATGAGCTCGGCGACATGCCGGCCGGTGGTGGCTCGCAGTGGATGCAGGCCGTGTCCGGGTTGCTGAAGGCACCGGGTGATGCGTGGTGGGACAACAAGCTGACGGCTGGGGTGATCGAGGGCCGTGACGAGATCCTGCGCCAGGCCATGGCCCAGGCGCGCAAAGACCTGACCCAGCAGCTGGGCAAGGCCCCGGTCACGTGGCAGTGGGGCCGCCTGCACCAGCTCAAGCTTGAGCACAAGGTCCTCGGCGGCGACTCCGTCCTGGCTCCCGTGCGGGCAATGTTCAACCGCGGCCCGTGGCAGATGCCTGGTGGTTCCTCGATCGTCAATGCCAACGGTTGGGACGCCAACGAGGGCTACGAGGTCAACTGGGCTCCGTCGATGCGCATGGTCGTTGATCTGGGCGACCTCGACGCGTCGCGGTGGGTCAACCAGAC